>NZ_JBFUFR010000006.1:0-207403 GCF_056403315.1 Roseateles sp. P2_H4
GAATCACCCCGCAACTCGCCCCGGCCCTCCGGGTTGGGGCAGCAAAGGGCGCAGTCGTTGTTGCAACTGCTCGCGATGCCACCGGCATCGCTGCGCCTTGCGCCTAGACTGAGCCCTTTGCAGCCCCAACGCGGGCCTAACGCCAGGCCTGATGACCTCCCGCCATGAGCAAGTTGAGCGAATTCCGAAAGAGCTACGAACTAGGGGAGTTGGATGAGGTGCAGGCGGCCGACGGACCGCTGGCCCTCTTCAATCGCTGGATGGACGAAGCCATCGCCCATGACGTGTCCGAGCCGACGGCCATGACGGTGGCCACCGTCGGCGCCAACCAGCGGCCGTCGACGCGCGTCGTGCTGCTCAAGGGTTGCGACGCGCGCGGCATGGTCTGGTTCACCAACTACGAAAGCCGCAAAGGTGAGGAGTTAGCAGGCAACCCCTATGCGGCCCTGCAATTCCATTGGGTGGAGATGGAGCGCGTCGTGCGCATCGAAGGCCGTGTCGAGAAGACGTCCAGCCAGGAATCGGACGACTATTTCAAGAGCCGCCCCCTGGATTCGCGGCTGGGCGCCTGGGCCTCGCCACAGAGCCAGGTCATTTCCTCGCGCGCGGTGCTGGTCGCGAATGCCGCCAAGGCGGCCGTCAAGCATGGCTTGAACCCCGACCGGCCGCCGCATTGGGGCGGTTACCGCCTGGTACCGGACCGTTACGAGTTCTGGCAGGGACGGCGCTCGCGCCTGCACGACCGGTTGGTGTTCACGCTCGACGCCGACCGTTGGGTGCGTGAGCGGCTCGCGCCTTAATTGACGGCGTTGCCGTCTTCCACGCGGTAGTAGAGCCCGTAAGGGTCGTCGTTGAGCACCGCCAGCACGCCTTCGACGACGACCGGTTCCAGCGTGTAGCGCACCGGCTTCCTGGTGCGCACCTCGACCAGACCTTCAGGGCCGGCCGGTACGCAGAAGGAGCAGGTCGTCGGCACCGAGGACAGCAGGAAATGCTGCTGCTTGTCACCCGCCTCCAGCGGCATCATGAAGCCCTGTACCTTGACGGTCTTGCGATCCAGCGCCTGCACGGCAGCCGGAAAGGTCGGCACGATCTTCTTTTTCTCGGCCTTGGCGGTGACCTGGGACAGCAGCTGCCAGGACACGATGTCGGCACGCTCTTCCAGCGGCTTGAAGGGGCTGCGCGGGTCGTGATAGCCGGGGCCCTGGCCGATGGAAGGTGCGGTTTGCGCGAACACGGCCGAGGCGGCCAGGCAAAGGGCGAGCAGGAGCTTGGACTTCATAGGGTCAGATTGTCGGCGTTCAGCGCGGAGCTTGCAGCAGGGTTGTGACATCCAGCCGATAGGCCCGCCAGGCCGGCCAGGCGGCCGCCAGCAGCGCCAGGCCGCAAGCCAGCAGCGGCACCAGCCATTCGGCTTCACTCATGCCGAGCTGACCCAGGCGCAGCGACTGGCGCTCGGCCAGCAGACGCTCCAGCACGGCGACCAGGCCATGGCCCGCCGCCAGGCCCAGCGCGGCGGCGAGGCCCGCCAGCAGCAGGGCTTCCATCGCGATCAGCGCGGCGATGCGGCGCGCCGGTGCCCCCAGCATGCGCAGCATGGCCAGGTCGCCCTGGCGGGCACGCACCGCATGCAGCAGCGCCACCCACACGGACAGGCCCGCTGCCACCAGCAACACGATGCCGAAGCCGCGCAGCACTTCGGTGCCGGCGCCGACCAAGCGCATCAAGCGGGCCGTTTCCAGCGCCGGCGCGGCCGATTGCAGGCCGTTCTGGGCATTGACCCAGCGCGGCAGCATGACGGCCGCCAGCGGGCTGCGGTAGCGCACCAGGGCCAGCGTGATCTCCTTGGGCTTGTCCTCGTCATGGGCTGCGTGGTCTTCATGCACCTCCCAGACCGAGGCGAGGTCGGTCAGCACGAGACGGTCCAGCACGCTGCCCGACTCGGCCAGCAGGCCGACCACTTCGAACTGGTGATCGCCATGCGCGCCGCCACCTTCAGCCAGGCCATGGCTGCCGGCAAAGCGGTCACCGACCTTGAGCCCGCTCGTGCGCGCAACCTCGGCGCCGAGGACGGCCTGCATGGGCTTGGCCCACAGGGCGCCCTGCCCCAGCTTGGCGCCATAGAGATCGAGGTAGTCCGGCGTCGTGCCGGCGATGCGGTAGCCGCGGAAAGAGTCGCCCAGAGACAGCGGCACGGCCTGGGCGACCAGCGGCTGCTGCTTCAACAGCTCCAGCGTGGCCAGCGGGATGTTGCCGGTCGGCGCATCGAGGTGGAAGACACCGGCCAGCATGATCTGCATGGGGCTGCCCTTGGCGCCGACGACGAGGTCGATGCTGGCCAGGTCGCGCTTCAGCCCGGCCTCGACCTGGGCACTGGCGCGCAGCACGAAGGTGACGGCGGCAAGGCCCAACGTCAGCAGCAGCAGATTCAGTGCCGTCGTCAACGGGCTGGACCACAGATAGCGCCATGCGAGACGGATCACAACACCACCTCCGACACATCCTCTCGCTCGCTCAGCGCCTCGACGACGCGGGCGTCATGGCTGGCGATGACCAGCGTGCAGTCCTCGCGCTCGGCGGCGTCCAGCAGCAGGGCCAGCATGGTCAGCGTGTGCTCATCGTCGAGGTTGGCACTGGGCTCGTCGGCCAGCAGCAGGCGCGGCCGGCGCATCAATGCGCGGGCCAGCGCCACGCGCTGCGCCTGGCCGACGCTGAGCTGGTGGGGCCGACGCTGGGCCAGCTCGGCGATGTCCAGCGCCTCCAGCAGTTCGGCCGCACGCGCCGGGTCGGCGCCCTGCCCTGCGGCCAGCGCCGGCAGCGCGAGGTTCTCGGCCACCGTCAGGGCCGCGCTCAGATGCAGGCGCTGTGGCACCACGCCCAGGGTCGCACCGCGCCAGGCGTCCAGTTCTCGCGCCCCCATGTCCTGCAGCTCGACGCCCGCGACATTCAGCTCGCCCTGCTGCACGCGCAGCAGTCCGGCCAGCAGTGCCAGCAGCGTCGACTTGCCCGAGCCCGACGCGCCGCGCAGCAGCAGATGCCGGCCCGCGGCCAGCGCGAAATCGCCATAGGCGATCTCGGCGCCGCCGGCGTAGCGATGGCGCAGCCCGCCCCAGGCCAGCATCACTTGACCAGGCGCTTGAAGGTGGACAGGAATTTCTCCACCTTGCCGGCGACGACGAAGGCGCAATAGCCCTGCTCCGGGTTGCGGGCGTAGTAATGCTGGTGATAGGCCTCGGCCGGGTGGTAGTCGGTCTCGGGCAGCAACTCGGTGACGGCGCGGCCGGCGTGGTGGTCGTTGACTTCCTTCAGCACCTCGGCGGCCAGCTGGCGCTGCGCCTCGGTGTGCCAGTAAATGCCCGAGCGGTATTGCGTGCCGACATCGGCGCCCTGGCGGTTCAGCGTCGTCGGGTCGTGGATGGTGAAGAAGACCTCCAGCAGCTCGCGCAGCGAGACCTCGGCGGGGTCGAAGTCGACGCGCACGACCTCGGCATAGCCGGTGTTGCCGCCGCAGACGGCCTCGTAGGTGGGCTTGCCGCCCTGGCCGTTGCTGTAGCCGTTCTCGACATGGTGCACGCCGCGCACGCGCTCGTAGACGGCCTCCAGGCACCAGAAGCAGCCGCCAGCCAGGGTGATGCGTTCGAGATTCGGAGTGGACATGGGATGACCTTCAATGAGCGCCGAGGGACAACTCGACATGGGGGCGCCAGGTCTCATCGCAACCCTGGTCGCAGAGCTTGGGCGCGGCGAGGAAGACGCGGGCATTGGGGGCGCCGCGGGCCAGCAGGGCATCGCGCACGGCGATGGCGCGGGCCACGGCCAGCTGGCGCAAGGCCTCTTCGTCGATGGCATAGCTGCCCAGCAGCAGGCCACGCATCTGCGCGGGCGGCAGGTCCTTGGCCAGGCCGAGCAGGTTCTTGGGCTTGTTGGGCAGCTTGGTGGCTTCGTAGAGCCGCTTCAGGGCGGCGTCCGGCGTGGCGGCGTTCTCGGCCTTCAGCGCACTGGCCAGGCGCTGCTCGCGCAAGGCCTGGCCTTCAGCGGCGATGCCAGACCAACCCGTCAGCGTCAGCTGCACGCCGGGCTTGTCGATCAGCAGCTTGGCCACGCGGTCGAGCTTGGCCACGTCGCCCAGCTCGGTGCCGCCCGGCGCGAAGCTGATCTGGGCTTCCTCCGGCGCATCGCTGCCGCTGAAGAGGGCAAAGGGTGACGTCAGCGCCTTGCCGATGAGGTTGAGGAAGAGCTTCCAGACCAGGCCGCCGACGCTGAACTCGGGGTCGTTCAGCGAGCCGCTGACGGGCAGGTTGATGTCGATGACGCCATTGCCGTCCTTCAAGAGTGCGACGGCAAAGCGCACCGGCAGCGAGGTCGCGTCTGGGCTGTCGACGCGCTCGCCGAAGGTCAGCTGGTTCAGGATGATCTGGTTGCTGGCCACGAGCTGGCCGCCGGGCTCGACCTTGTAGCGCAGCCGGGTCGACAGCTTGCCGCGCTCGATGGCGTAGCCGGCGTATTTGGCCGCGTAGGGCGACAGCGGCGCCAGCTCGATGTCGGTCGCGTTGGCGGCGATGTCCATGGCCAGCGGCGCGCCGGGCTTGAGCTGCCCGTCGATCTCGAGCAGGCCGGTGCCGGCGACCTTGCCCTTCAAGGTCAGCGGCGCCATGGCGGTGCTGGTGGACGAGAAGGCGCCGAGCGAGCCCTGCAGTTCGGTCAGGCGGGCGCTGTAGTTGGGCCGCACGAAGCGGTCGTTGAAGTCGACGATGGCGCGGTTGACGCGGATGCGCTCGGCGGCGAACTCGGGCTGTGGCGCCGATGCCGCTGAAGCGGGTGCGGCGGCCGCTTCGGCCGGGCCGATGTCGCGCAGGTTGAAGCGGCCCTGGTCGTTGACGATGAGGCGGGCGTAGGCGTCTTCCAGCAGCGCGTCCTTGACGGCCAGCCGTGGCGGCGCGCCGGGCGCCAGGGCGAGCTTGAGGCCGTCGAGCTGCAGGGACTGCCAGCTCAGCAGGTCTTCGCCGACGACGCGCTGGCCGTCGACGACGCGCGTCTGCAGCAGCGCCAGCGGGCCGATGCGCACATCGCCGCCCACGCTGGCCGTCCAGGCGCTGTCCGCCTGCTGGGCGGTGACTTCGGCTTTCAGCCCCAGTTCGGCGCGCTGCAGCTGCAGGCCCCAGGCCGGGTCGAGATAGGCGTTGAGCAGATGCAGCGGCAGCGCCTTGGCCTGCAGCGTGCCAATGGCTGACAGCGGCGCCAGGCCGACGCGGCCGCTCCATTGCAGGCTGCCGGCACTGGCGGCAATGGGCTGGTCGTTGCTGCCCAGGGCCGCAAGCTGGGTGGTGATCTGCGCCTGCACGGGCGACGTGGCCGGCCAGCTCAACGCGCCGAGTTGCAGGCGCAGCGGCTCGGCGGTCAGCGCCACGGGCGCGACGCCGGCGGGCACGGCGGCGTCCTGCCAGCGCAGCGCGCCGCGCTCCACAGCCAGCCCGGCGAGTTGCAGTTTCCAGCCTGGGCCGGCCGCCGACGCCGCGCTGTCGGGCGGCAGCAGGCCGGCGATATTCAGAAGACCACCCGCCTCCCGGGCGAGCTGGGCGCGCGGCGCATCCAGCGTCAGCGTGCCGAGGGTGATGGTGCGCGCAGCCGGTTCGATGCTGGCCTTGTCGAGCTGGGCAGAGGCCAGCGTCATCAGCCGCGGGGCGCCGGCCAGGCCAAGGCGAGCGTCGCGGACCTGCAGTTCGGTGAGGGTCAGTTGGACCCGGTCGGTGGCGCCTTCGGCCAGCGGGTTCTTGACGCTGAGGCCGGCCTTGGCGGAGATGCCCGCGGCCAGCTTGGCGCCGCCCGGCAGCGGCAGCCAGGGCGCCAGCCGCTCGACGGCCAGGCCATTCAACTCGGCATCGGCCTGCAGCAGCTCGGGCGAGAGTTTGGCCTGGGCTGTCAGCGTGGCCTGGTCCAGGCGCAGGCTGGCGTCGAGCTGGGCGGGCAACTTCAAGGGCCAGGCCGCCGCGCCGAGCTTGAGCTGGATGGCCTCCAGCGCGAGGTCCTTGTTGACGGTGAAGCGGCCGTCCTTGACTTCCAACCTCGCCAGGCTGAATTGCCAGGGCGTCGCAGCCGCTGCGGAGGCTTCTCCGGAGACCGCCGGCAGTGGCCGCAGCCACGCGCTGGGCGACTCCAGCAGGATGGCGCCAAAGCCCAGCTGGCGGCGCAGCGGCTGTACGTCGGTCAGCGGCAGGCTCAGACGCTTGAAGTCCAGCAGCGCCTGCCCGTCGGGTTGCGTCAGGGCCAGCTCGTGCAGCCGGATCAGGCCGCTGAGCTTGACGCCGGGGACCTGCTTGGCCCGCTCGGCAAAGTCCAGCGCCACGTCGACATCCAGCCTGCCGCCGCCCAGGCGAAAGGGTGCGCTGGCAGGCACATAGGCCGCCAGCGGTGCGAGGTCCAGGCCGGAGAACTTGAACGACAGGCGTGCGCTGACGTCGTCGTCGAAGGGCAGCGCCTCCGCGCGGCTGTCGAAAGCGACGCCGTCGAGCTTGCCACTCAGATGCGGCTGCACCTTGACCTTGACGTCGGCCGGCAGCGTCGACATGAAGGGCAACGCCAGCTGCAAGCCGGCCAGCTCGTGCTTGCGCTGCACCGGGCGATCGTCGAACAAGACGCGGCCGTCAGTCAGTTCGATGTTGTAGACGGCGAACTCGGGGTCGGCCTCCTCGGGCGCGCCCGGCTTGGCGGCAAAGCGCTGGATCAGGTCGTCGATGTCATAGCGGCCCTCGGCCACGCGGGCGACGCGCAGCTCGGGCCGGGTCAGGGACAGCGATTCGATGACGGCACGGCCGCGCAGCAGGGAGCGCAGCGACAGGGCCGCGTCCATTTTCTGCAGCTTGAACAGCGGCGGCTGCTGGGGCGCAGCGCCCCCGATGCTCAGGCCTTCGACGATGAGGGCCAGGCGCCAGGGCTGGAAGCTGGCCTCTTCGATGCTGACGGGCCGGCCCAGGGCCTCGCTCGCCAGCGCCGCGCCGCGGCCGGTGACCCAGCCCGGCAGCGCCAGCGTCACGATCAGCAGCAGCAGGGTGGCCCCGGCCGACAGGGCGGCAACGGTCAGAAGGCCGATTCGGGCGATGCGGGCGGGCGAGCGGGGGGTGGGAAAGGTGGTCGTCACGGCAAAAGCATTATTGATGTCGGCGAAGATGCCTCGGGTGATCTCCCTCGACTATCCGGGTTTCAAGGCGCTGCTGCTGGCCGCCGCGCTGCCGCCTGCACCGATGCTGTTGCTGGCCGTCTGGGGCGGCTGGCGGCTCAGGCGTGGGCGGCGCTTCGGCGGGCTGCTGCTGGGCCTGGCGCTGGCGGGTGTCTGGCTGTCGGCCACCGAGGCGGTCGGCGAACTGCTGAGCCGGGCCGTCGGCCAGCCTGCGGCACTGGCACCGACCCAGGTCAACGCGCTGCGCGGCCACACCGACGGCGCCGTGCTCGTGCTGGGCGGCGGCGTGAGGCATCATGCCCCGGAGTTCGACGCCGGCATACCGACGCGGATCACCGCCGAACGCCTGGCCTATGGCGTCTGGGTCGCCCGGCGCAGCGGCTGGCCGCTGGCCTTCTCCGGCGGCATCGGCTGGACGGCAACGGAGCTGCGCCAGCCCGAGGCCGCGATCGTCGGCCGCGTCGCGGCACAGGACTATGGCCTGGCGCTGCGCTGGACGGAGGCCAGTTCACGTGACACACGAGAGAACGCCGCCCAGACCCTGCCCTTGCTGGCGAAGGCGGGCGTGAAGCAGATCGTGCTGGTCACGCATGACGCCCATATGCGTCGCGCCATGCGCGCCTTCGAGGCCGAGGCCGCGCCACTGGGCATCCAGCTGCTGCCGGCCCCCGTGGGCCTGCGCGACGATGCGCTGAGCAGCTTCGACGACTGGTGCCCGTCGGTAGAAGGCTTCGCCCGAGTGCGCTACGTCGCCTACGAAACGCTGGCCTGGTGGGCAGGACGTTAGAAATAGAAACCCCGCCGGGCTTTAAGGCCGGGCGGGGTGGGTGGCTATGCCACCTTGGGGCTCCACGGCGATTTGCCGAAGGGCTCCTGGCGCGCAAGGGATTGCGCCAGAGGTTGTGCCTGAAAAGGCATTCCAACAGTAGGCGAGCGCTGTCAGGGCTTCAAGAAGAGTTGCCCGAATAGCGCCTCGGCACGCTTTGTGACCTCGGGCGGCAGGCTGATGCCACGGCCCCATTCGCGGCTGGTTTCCCCAGGCCATTTGTTGGTGGCATCCAACCCCATCTTGCCGCCCAGGCCGCTGACGGGTGAGGCGAAGTCAAGGTAGTCGATGGGGGTGTTGTCCACCAGCGTGGTGTCGCGCACCGGGTCCATGCGGGTGGTGATGGCCCAGATCACCTCCTGCCAGTTGCGCGTGTCGATGTCGTCGTCCACGACGACGATGAACTTGGTGTACATGAACTGGCGCAAAAAGCTCCAGATGCCGAACATCAGCCGCTTGGCGTGTCCCGGGTAGGCCTTCTTGATCGAGACCACGGCCATGCGGTAGCTGCAACCCTCGGGCGGCAGGTAGAAGTCGACGATCTCCGGAAACTGCTTCTGCAGTATGGGCACGAAGACCTCGTTGAGGGCCACGCCGAGGATGGCCGGCTCGTCGGGTGGCTTGCCCGTATAGGTCGAGTGGTAGATCGGATTCTTGCGCTGGGTCTGGCGCGTGATCTCGAAGACGGGGAACCAGTCCTGCTCGTTGTAATAGCCGGTGTGGTCGCCGAACGGCCCCTCCAGCGCGTGCAGATAGCCGCCCTTCTCCTTCAGCGGCACGCCGTGCTCGCTGACGCCGGTGTAGCCGGGCGCGGCGATGGGGATGTGGCCTTCCAGCACGATCTCGGCCGAGGCCGGCGCCTGCAGCGGCTGGTTCTTGCCGACGCCGGTGTTGACGAGCTCCGTGCGCGAACCCCGCAGCAGGCCGGCGAACTGGTATTCGGACAGCGAATCCGGCACCGGCGTGACGGCACCGAGGATGGTGGCCGGGTCGGCGCCCAGGGCCACGGCGATCGGGAACGGCTCGCCGGGATGGGCTAGAGAGAAGTCTCTGAAATCCAGCGCACCACCACGGTGCGCCAGCCAGCGCATGATGACCTGGCGGGGCGAAATCAGCTGCTGGCGGTAGATGCCGAGGTTCTGGCGGGTCCGTGTCGGGCCCCGGGTGATGACCAGACCCCACGTGATCAGGGGGGCTGCGTCGTCCGGCCAGCAGGTCTGGATGGGCAGGCGACCGAGGTCGATGTCGCCGCCCTCGAAGATCTCTTCCTGGCAGGGCGCGCGGCGCTGCACGGCCGGCTTCATGTCCCACAGCGCCTTGGCCATCTGGAGCAGCTTGCCGGCGTCCTTCAAGCCCTTGGGCGGATCCGGCTCCTTGAGGCTGGCCAGCACCCGGCCGACATCCCTCAGATCGGCCAGAGACTCAGCGCCCATGCCGAGTGCGACGCGACGCGTTGTCCCGAAAAGATTGGTCAAGGCGGGGGTGGAATGGCCCGTCGGCGCCTCGAACAACAGGGCCGGCCCACCGGCCCGCAGCACGCGGTCGCTGAGGGCCGTCATCTCCAGTACCGGCGAGACTTTTTCGCGCACGCGCTTGAGCTCTCCGAGGCCTTCCAGGCCGGTCATGAAGTCCCTCAGATCGCTGTATTTCATAACCAAAAGTAGTTTTGAATAGTCCAAACAACCTTGACTGGTTATCTTCGACTCGTAAAATTCGCCGCTTCGGGTTTTTACTGAAACCCAACCGGCCGGGTCCTCCGGGCACACAGATGCCACAGACCAAAGCAATAGGCCGGGAAATTATCACCGTCGCCCCACCCAGACCGCCCCGCTAACTGAGGCAGCCTGAGGCGGGCCACGACACAAGGAGTCGCATGACGACACGTCAAGACCTGTTCAGCCTGGCTCGCCACACGCGGGATTCGGCGTCGCTGTTCGTTCAGGACATCGGCAACGGCCTGCTCGTGGTCAGCCACAACACGCTGGCCCTGCTGGGGCTGGCCGTGGTGTCGGTGCTGCTGGTGTTCACGAGCCAGGCAGGCCTGCGCGAGAAGCTGGAATCCGCCACGCTGGGCTGGCTGAACGCCCGCCAGGAAGCTCGCGCAGAAGCCGAGGGCAACACGCTGTTCGCGGCCGCTGAGCCGGATGCCATCGCCCGCGCCACCGCCACCGACCCGCGCGAACTGAGCCGCCAGCAAGCGGCCGTCGCCCATTGGCTGGCACGCCGCTACAGCGTGGCGCCGGAGCCCATCAGCCGCCTCGTGCAGGAAGCCTGGGCCGTGGGCCAGCGCGCCAAGGTCGAGCCGACGCTGATCCTGGCCATCATGGCCATCGAGTCGCGCTTCAACCCTTTTGCCCAGAGCGCCGTCGGCGCCCAAGGGCTCATGCAGGTCATGACCCGGGTGCATGACGACAAATACGAAGCCTTCGGTGGCACGCACGCCGCTTTCGACCCGGTGACGAATCTGCGCGTCGGCGTGCAGGTGCTGAAGGAATGCATCCAGCGGGCCGGCAGCCTGGAGGACGGCCTGCGCTTCTACGTCGGCGGCGCCAATCTCGCAGAAGACACGGGCTACACGGCCCGCGTGCTGGCGGAGCACGACCTGCTGAAGGCCGTCGCCGCCGGCCGTACCGTGCCGACCATGACGACGGTGCGCCCGCTGCGCGAAGCTGCATCGGCCCCTACGGGTGGCGATTCTGCTCAAGTAGCCCTGCTGCGCTAGAAACGCGGCCCCATGCTCGCTTTGCGAGCTGCCCCCCGAGCGGGTGCGTCAGCGGCTCCGGACGGCCGCGCGCCGCTGACATACACTGGGTGTTCACGCGACTGGCGATCAGGGTCACGAGCTGACCTGAGGTGGGCCACCACCGGGGAGCGTGAGGCGGTTTTCAACCGCTATCAGCCGTTCGCCTGGGCAGCCTTGGACATCACGCCTGCCGTGATCGCCTGGGATTGACCGCCTGACCTTCGGAACACCAGCCATGTTTGACCGCAACACCTCCACCCTCGCCCTGGTTGACCCCGAGATCTGGACCGCCGTCCAGAACGAGAACCGCCGCCAGGAAGACCATATCGAGCTGATCGCCAGCGAGAACTACACCTCGCCGGCCGTCATGCAGGCCCAGGGCAGCCAGCTCACGAACAAGTACGCCGAGGGCTACCCCGGCAAGCGCTACTACGGTGGCTGCGAGTACGTCGACGTCGTCGAGCAGCTCGCCATCGACCGCCTCAAAGCCTTGTTCGGCGCCGAATACGCCAACGTGCAGGCCAACTCGGGCTCGCAGGCCAACCAGGGCGCCTTCTTCGCGCTGCTGCAGCCCGGCGATACCATCATGGGCATGAGCCTGGCCGAAGGCGGCCACCTGACCCACGGCATGGCGCTGAACATGAGCGGCAAGTGGTTCAACGTCATCAGCTACGGCCTGGACGCCAATGAGGCGATCGACTACGACGCCATGGAAGCCCTGGCGCGCGAGAAGAAGCCCAAGCTCATCATCGCCGGTGCGTCCGCCTACTCCCTGCGCATCGACTTCGAGCGCTTCGGCAAGATCGCCAAGGAGATCGGCGCCTACTTCATGGTCGACATGGCCCACTACGCCGGCCTGATCGCCGCGGGCGTCTACCCGAACCCGCTGCCGCACGCCGACGTCGTCACGTCCACCACGCACAAGAGCCTGCGCGGTCCGCGCGGCGGCATCATCCTGACGAACGACGAGGCGATCGCCAAGAAGATCAACTCGGCCATCTTCCCCGGCATCCAGGGCGGCCCGCTGATGCACGTCATCGCCGGCAAGGCCGTGGCCTTCAAGGAAGCGCTGACGCCCGAGTTCAAGGCCTACCAGGAGCAGGTCGTCAAGAACGCCAAGGTGCTGGCCGACACGCTGATCGAGCGCGGCCTGCGCATCGTCTCCGGCGGCACCGAAAGCCACGTCATGCTGGTGGACCTGCGCCCCAAGAACCTGACCGGCAAGGAAGCCGAGGCCATCCTGGGCGCCGCCCACATGACCTGCAACAAGAACGGCATCCCCAACGACCCGCAAAAGCCCATGGTCACCAGCGGCATCCGCCTGGGCACGCCGGCCATGACGACGCGCGGCTTCAAGGAAGAACAGGTGCGCGCCACGGCCCACCTGATCGCCGACGTGCTGGACAAGCCCCACGACGAGGCCAACCTCGCCGCCGTGCGCGAGAAGGTCGCCAAGCTGACGGCCGCCTTCCCGGTGTATCGCGGTTAAGCAGGCCTGCCATGCGCTGCCCGTTCTGCTCTCACACCGAAACCCAGGTCGCCGAGACCCGGGAGTCGGATGAGGGCGACGTCGTCCGGCGCCGGCGCCGCTGCCTGTCCTGCGACAAGCGTTTCACGACCTATGAGCGGGCCGACATCGCCATGCCCTCGGTCGTCAAGAAGGATGGGCGGCGCGCCGATTTCGATGCGGCCAAGCTGCGCGCCTCCATGCAGCTGGCCCTGCGCAAGCGGCCGGTCAGCGTCGAGCAGATCGATGCGGCCATCACTCGCATCGAGGAAAAGCTGCTCGCCAGCGGCGCGCGCGAGATTGCATCCACGCGCCTGGGCGAGTTGCTGATGCGCGAGCTCAAGCGCATCGACAAGGTCGCCTATGTGCGCTTCGCTTCGGTCTACCGCAGCTTCGAGGACGTGGACGAGTTCCGCCAACTGATCCGCGAGATCTGACCCAGGGTTGACCCTATCCCCCTTTGGAGGGGCGCTGGGGGGATGGCACCGCCGCCCTCCCCCGTCGCTCCGCCCAAAGGAGGAAAGACGTCACGGTCCGCGCTTTCTAGAGTTCGTTCATTCGCAACGAACCCAGGGAGCCGACATGAACCGCACCGCCAACACCCGCCGTCAAAGCCGTGGTTTCACCCTCGTCGAGCTGTGCGCCAGCGTCGGCATCTGCGCCGCCCTGGTCGGCCAGGCGGTGCCCGCGATGGGCACGCTGCGCCAGCAGCAGCAACTGCGCGTCAGCGCCGACACCCTGGCCAGCGACCTGCGCCTGGCCCGCAGCGAATCTGCCCGCCTGAGCGAATCGGTCTTCTTCCGTATCAGCGGCAAGGGGGCCAATGCCTGCTACGTGGTCTACATCGGCGCCAAGGACGACTGCGATTGCACCGGCGGCAAGGCCGTCTGCAGGAAGACCAGCAGCGCCGTCATCAAGACCGAGTGGCTGCCGGCGAGCCAGCCGGTGCGCCTCTCCAGCAATGCCGAGACGCTGCAGTTCCAGCACCAGCAGGGTCTGGTCACCCAGACCGGCAGCATCGACCTCAGCCTGAACGGCGGCCAGGTCATCCGTCAGGTCGTGGCCATCACCGGCCGCGTGCGCAGCTGCTACGTGGGCGCTGAAAAAGTCAGCGGCATGCCCAGCTGCGCTTGAGCCCCCTTGTTCGTGGTGGCTGCCGACCAGCGGCACAACTCGGCAGACGAGCGGCAGAAATGTTACTGATCGTCGTGACGTACTGCCGAAAATCGGGCCATGCGCACCTGCCCCCGTTCGCGAAGCCAAGGCTTCACCCTGATCGAGCTGATGGTCGCGCTCGCCATCGCCGGCATCGTCGCGGCGATCGCCTACCCCGCCTACACCTCCCAGATGCAGCGTGGCCGCCGCGCCGACGCCATCTCGGCCCTCACGGCCGTCATGCAGGCGCAGGAGCGCTTCCGCGGCAATTCCGCCACCTATGCATCCACACTGGCCGCGCTGGGGGTGACTGTCTCGGACATCACGCCCCTGTACACCATCAGCTTGGCAGGCGTCGGCGCAGGTGGAACCTATGACACCGGCTATGCCGCAACGGCGACCCCCGTCGTCGGCAGCAAGCAGGCCAAGGACGTGACCTGCAAGACGCTGACGGTGACGCTGGTGGGCGCCACGCCCGTCTATTCGGCGACGGGCGATCCCAGCAACAGTGGCTCGGATCGCGTCACCACCAACGAATGCTGGCCTCGATAGCCATGAAGAAACACCTTCATGCCCTCAAGGCCCGCATCCTCGGCCTGACGCTGATCGAAATCATGGTCAGCCTCGGCATCCTGGGCGTCGTGCTGGCCATGGCCGTGCCGTCCATGGCCGACCTGCTGGAAAAGCGCCGCGTCACGGCCGCTGCCGAGGAAGTGGCGGGCATCCTGACGTACGCGAAGGCCGAAACGAACGCGACCAATTCGCTGCTCATCGTGCGATTCGACCCGGGTGCGAACGCGGGCATGAGCTGCGCCGCGGTCGTGACCACCGCGGGCCTGAACATCTGCGACTGCACCGCTGCGCCAGCCAATGTCTGCGACGGCACTTCCTCGAGGGTGTTGCGCCTGTTCCAGCTGCCCAGGAAGCATGTGCAGTTCGACGCCATTGCCACCTGGCCGCTGGGCGCGAGCAACTACATCAGATTCACACGCGACCAGAACACCGTGGGCATGAGCGATTTTCATGTCGACGTGGCGGGCCTGAAGAAGGGTTACACGCTGCGCGTCGAGGTCAACCCCGCGGGGCGCGTCAAGGTCTGCGCGCCGGCCGTGGCGGCGTCCGGCGCTGCGGCGTTCACCAAGATGAGTGGGTACGGCACATGCAGCTGATGACGACACATGCCAGGTCCGGCAAGGCTCAGCGAGGCGTGGGCCTGGTTGAGCTGATGGTCGGCATCACCGTCGGCCTGATCGTCACGGCCGGCGCGGCCGTGGTGGCCACGCGGCAGATCAACGAACACCGGCGCCTGATGCTTGAAGTGCAGATGCAGCAGGATCTGCGCATCGCCGGCGACTTGCTGCAGCAGGACCTGCGCCGCGCCGGTTACCGCGGCCTGCCCTCCAATGGCGTCTGGCAACCCGAACGCAATGCCGGCGCGACGCCTGCCAAGGAAGCGGCGTCCAGCCCGTACACCCAGTTGACGCAGAGCGCCGGCGGCCACGACCTCTACTACCGCTATGCCAGGACCAGCGGTGGCGTGCGCAACACGACCAACGTCGTGAAGGCCAACGAGCAGTTCGGCATCCGCTGGAACCAGGGCACCGAGTCGCTCTCCATCCAGCTCGGTTTCCTCGCCAATGGCCAGGCCAACTGGCAGCCCATCACCGATCCGGACGTCGTCCTGATCAAGGATTTCGTGCCGACCATCGTCACGCAGCAGATCCCGCTCGACGATCTCTGCGACCCCTCTTGCAAGGCCGCCGGCACCTGCCCGACCCAGACCGTCAGGCGCGTCGACTTCACGATCAAGGCGGTTGCCAAGTCCGACAGCAGCGTCGTGCGCACCTTGGTCGTCAGCGAGAAGCTGCGCGCCGACGACATCAGCGGGGCATGCCCGGCATGAAACATCAACATCCCATGCCGCAGGCCCGGCCCCAGCGCGGCGCCGCCACGCTGGTCGTGGTCATGGTGCTCTTCCTCGTCATGGCCCTGCTGGCTGCCTATGCCAACCGCAGCCTGATGTTCGAACAGCGCATCGCCGGCAGCTATTACCGCGCCAGCATGGCCCAGGAAATGGCTGAAGCGGGGGTGGAGTGGACGGTGGCCATGTTGAATGGCACGGCCATCGACGACAGCTGCACCGCCGTCGCCACGGGTGGCACCCGCTTCGTCGACAAATATTTCAATGTCTCGGCCGCGGACCGCACCACGACCCCCAAGATCACGACGGTTCCGACGCCTCTCGCCGTCGATTGCTCGTCCAACGGCAGCGGCCTGGTCTGCCGTTGCCCGGCTCCCAATACCCGCACGCCGCAGCCCACCACGGCGCTGAGCGGTGCGCTGATCCCGAGCTTCGGCGTGGCGCTGGGCACCGACCCCCCGCCCAGCCTGCGCTACGGCAATTTCCTGCTGGACGGCAATGGCTGTTCGGACAGCAGTGTCGACAACTGCACCGGCACCAACTCGGAAGCGCGCAGCCAGACGGCCGCGGCGCTGGCCCTGCAGCAGGTCTCCGTCGCCTTCGTCGCTGCGGTGCCTTCGTCACCGGCGGCGCCGTTGACCGTCAAGGGCAACCTGACCACTTCCGGCGCTGGCGGCCTCGGCCTGCACAACACCGATGCGCGCACGGCCGGCCTGCTCGTCGTGTCCAGCGGCGTGGCGCCGACCTTGAACGACGACCGCATGGACAGCGTGCCTGGCACGCCGCCGGACCAGGCGCGTGTCTTCATGGACAGCTATCTGCAGAGCCTGCCGAACACCACGGAAGGCAACATCAAGTTCTTCCGCAACTTCATGGGCATGGCGCCGGCCCGCTATCCCAACCACCCCGCTGCGCGCGCCGTCAGCTGCACGGCCGGCAATTGCGGCACGGATCTGGTGAACGCCGTCAATGCTGGCAAGCGCATCCTGACGGTCAATGGGCCGATGGCCATCAGCGGCAATGTGGCCATCGGCACGGCGGCCGCCCCGGTGGTGATCGTCGTGAACGGGCAGGTGGACATCACCGGTCCGATGGAGTTGAACGGCATGCTGGTGGTGCTGGGCAACCTGAACTGGACCAACAACAGCCCGGCGGCCTCGCAGGTCACGGGCATGGTGGTGGTGCAGGGCAATATGGACGCCATCGGACGCATGGACATCATCTACCAGCAGGCCATCGCGAACGAGCTGCGCAACCGCCTGGGCAGCTATGCGCGCGTCTCGGGTGGCTGGATCGACAGCGACACCAAGTGACCCAGTCCGCCATGCCTAAGCTCCTGCACCCCCACGCCCTGCGCCGCGCCTCGCGCCGCCAGCGCGGCGTCACGCTGATCGAGGCCCTGGTGGCCTTGCTGGTGATGTCCTTCGGCATGCTCGCCCTCGTCGGCCTGATGAGCAATCTGCGCCGCGGCGGCGACCTGGCCAAGCAACGCAGCGAGGCCATGCGCATTGCCCGCGCCGAGATCGCCGGCCTGAAGGATTTTTCGGAACTGACCCGCACCGCGGCGACACCGGCAACTGCCCGGACCTACAGCGACATCGCCACCCCGGCGGCGGCTGCGTCAGCGGTCACCCCCGTCGACTCGAACACCGCCTACAACGTCACGCGCCAGGTTACGACGCTGGCCGACGCCCAGGCCAAGCTGGTCCGCGTCGGCGTGACCTGGACCGATCGCGCCGGCGACAACCAGTTCCTCAATCTGGACACCGTCATCGCGGCCGTCGACCCGCTGTTCAGCGCGGCCGTGGGCTTCACGCCGCCCGCCGGGCCGGTGACGCAGGGGGGGGGGCGCAACCCGGCCATCCCGCCCGGGGCCAAGCAACTGGACGGCAAGATCAGTGCTTTCTATCCGGACCGGTCGAGCAACCGGGTCTGGGTCTTCAACAACATCACCGGCGTCATCACCGGCAGATGCACGGATGCGGGCGTCGTGCAGTCGGCGCTGACGGCCGCCAACGTCTACGCCTGCCAGACCCCCATCCTCGGCTATTTGCTCAGCGGCGTGGTCCGCTTCTCCAACAGCAATCCGGCCAACCCGAGCGCGCCCGGTGGCACCGCCATTCCGCTGGGCGTGGCCCTCGTCGGCGGCAGCTATTCGCTGCCTCGGCTCAACGCCCAAGGTGCACCGGTCATGAGCGGCGGCAACGTGGTGCTGGACAATTTTGTCGCCACACCGCCTGCACCGCCCGCGGCGCCGTTCGTGCCGGACTGCTTCCAGGATGCCCCCGCCAGCGCGCCCAGCGCCCAGCTTTTCGTCACCTACAACTGCCTCGTCTACCCGGAAAGCGCCACGAAACTCTGGTCCGGCAGGCTGGAGCTGACGGGCATCAACCTCGGCACGACCGCCGCCGAATACCGGGTCTGCCGCTACAGCGCCGACTACAACGGCAGCGGCGGCATGTTCACCGCCGACTGGAAGAACCTGGAGAACGAAGAGCATCCGGACGTCTATGGCCGGGTCGCGACCTCGTTGACGCGCCAGAACTTCCTGGTCATTCGCGGCGACCTGACCTGCCCCACGGCGCCCGCCGTCAGCCCCGCCACCGGCGTGTTCGCCGACTACTCGACCCTGCAGCTGCAACCTTGACCGCTGGCTAGACTGGCGGCATGAATTCGCCCGCAATCACGGCGGCGCTGCAGCGAGCGCTCTCCCTGGCCGAGCAGGCCATCGGCCTGACCGACCCGAATCCCCGCGTCGGCTGCGTCATCCTGGCGCCCGACGGCCGGGAGCTCGGCGCCGGCCACACCCAGCCGGCCGGCCAGGCGCACGCCGAAGTGATGGCCCTGCGCGATGCCGCTGCGCACGGCCACGACGTGCGCGGTGCCACGGCGGTGGTCACCCTCGAGCCCTGCTCCCATCACGGCCGCACGCCGCCCTGCTGCGACGCGCTGATCGCCGCCGGCATCGCGCGCGTCGTCGCGGCTGTCGAGGACCCGAATCCCCAGGTTGCCGGCCAAGGTCTGGCGCGCCTCAAGGCCGCCGGTCTCCGGGTCGAACTCGCCGACCCCGCCAGCGCCGAAGCGGCCAGCGAGCTCAATATCGGCTTCTTCTCGCGTATGCGGCGCGGCCGACCCTTCGTGCGCCTGAAGTCGGCCATCTCGCTCGATGGCCGCACCGCCCTGCCCGACGGGCGCAGCCAATGGATCACCGGCGAAGCGGCCCGCACCGATGGCCATGCCTGGCGCCGCCGTGCCGGCGCCGTGCTGACCGGCATAGGCACCGTGCTGGCCGACGATCCACGCCTGGACGTGCGGCTCGTGCCGACGGCCTGCCAGCCGCTGCGCATCGTGCTCGACCCCCAGGGCCGCATGCCGCCCGGTGCGCGCATCCTGCAGCCGCCCGGTGAGGTCCGCGTCCTCGGCCCCGGCCGGTCCGATCTCGCGGCGCTGATGGCCGAACTGGGCAGCCAGGGCATCAACGAACTGCATGTCGAAGCCGGCCCGACGCTGTCCGGCGCCTTTCTCGACGCCGGCCTCGTCGATGAGCTGTTGATCTACCAGGCGCCGATGCTGATCGGCGAAGGCCGCCCGCTTGCGGCACTGCGCCCGCTGCCCGGTTTGGCCGACGCCCGTCGCTGGCGCTTCATTGAGGCCACACAAGTCGGCCAGGATCTGCGCTTGCGGCTGCGTCTGACCTAGGGTCGCCACCTACAATCACCGGCTATGCCCATCTCCCCCATTCCCGAGCTGGTGGCCGAGCTGGCCGCCGGCCGCATGGTCATCCTCGTCGACGAGGAAGACCGCGAGAACGAAGGCGATCTCGTGCTGGCGGCCGACCTCGTCACGCCCGAAGCCATCAACTTCATGGCCCGCTACGGCCGCGGCCTGATCTGCCTGACCCTGCCGCGCGAGCATTGCGAGCGCCTGCAACTGCCGCCGATGACGCGCCGCAACGGCACCCAGCATGGCACCGCCTTCACGGTGTCCATCGAGGCCGCGACCGGCGTCACGACCGGCATCTCCGCCGCCGACCGGGCCCGCACCGTGCAGGCGGCCGTGGCACCTGAGGCCAAGGCCAGCGACCTCGTCCAACCCGGCCACATCTTCCCGTTGCAGGCCCAGGATGGCGGCGTGCTGATGCGCGCCGGCCATACCGAGGCCGGCTGCGACCTCTCCCGCATGGCCGGCCTGTCGGCCACCTCCGTGATCTGCGAGATCATGAAGGACGACGGCACCATGGCCCGCCTGCCCGACCTCGAGATCTTCGCGGCCGAGCATGGCCTGAAGATCGGCACCATCGCCGACCTCATCGAGTACCGCAGCCGCCACGAAAGCCTGATCCAGCGCGTGGCCGAGCGGCGCCTGAACACGGCCCAGGGCGAGTTCGATTGCCAGGTCTTCACCGACCGCACCGGCGGCACCCACCTGGCGCTCAGCCACGGCCAGTGGACGCCCGACAGCGAAGTCCTCGTGCGCGTTCACGAGCCGCTGTCGGTCATGGACCTGCTGGAAGCCGGCGCCTGCGGCCATTCCTGGGGCCTGCCCGCCGCGCTGGCCGCGGTCAAGGCCAGCGCCGGCGGTGTGGTCGTGTTGCTGAACTGCGGCGAGGACGCCGCCGGCGTGCTGGCCCGCGTGCAGGCCTGCGAACCTGCACCCGCCAGCAAGGGTGCGATGGACCTGCGCACCTATGGCGTCGGTGCCCAGATCCTGAAGGCCCTGGGCGTGCACCGCATGCGCCTGCTCGGCAGCCCGCGCCGCATGCCGAGCATGGCCGGCTATGGTCTCGAAGTGACCGGCTTCACCGCCCCTCCCAACTGCTGACCCCGAAAGGCCCGAGATGCAAGATTCCGAACCAGGCCTGCCCAGTTTCGAGGGCGCTCTCGATGGCAGCGAACTGACCATCGCCATCGTCCAGGCGCGCTTCAACGACGCCATCACCTCGTCGCTGGCCAGTGCCTGCCTGGCCGAGCTGTCGGTGCTGGGTGTGCCGACCGAGGCCATCCGCCACATCACCGTGCCCGGCGCACTCGAGGTGCCGCTGGCCCTGCAAGCCCTGGCCGAGAGCAATGACTTCGACGCGCTGATCGCGCTGGGCTGCATCATCCGCGGCGAGACCTACCACTTCGAGCTGGTCGCCAACGAGAGCGGCGCGGCCGTGACCCGCGTCGGCCTGGACCATGGCGTTCCGATCGCGAACGCCATCCTGACCGTCGAGAACGAAGCCCAGGCCTGGGCCCGCGCCGAACCCAAGGGCCGCGATGCCGCCCGCGTCGCCGTCGAGATGGCCAACCTGCTGAAAGAGATCGAGTGAACGCACCCCAGAAGACCGCCTCCAAGACGGCCACCAAGCCCGGTGCCAAGCGCGCCCCCGCCAAATCGGCGCGCCGCCGCTCGCGCGAAGCTGCGGTGCAGGGCCTCTACCAATGGCTGCTGACCGGCGAGGACCTCGGTGCCATCACGGCCCTGGGCCGCGAGCAGGACGGCTATGCCAAGCTCGACGTCAAGCACTACGACGCACTGCTGGCCGGTTGCGTCGCCGAGGCCGCCGACCTCGACGCCATCCTGTCGCGCCACGTCGACCGCAAGACCACCGAGCTCTCGCCCATCGAGCACGCCATCCTGATGATCGGCGCCTACGAGCTCAAGCACTGCATCGACATCCCCTACCGGGTGGCCATCAACGAGGCGGTCGAACTGGCCAAGTCCTTTGGCGGCACCGATGGCCACAAATACGTGAACGGCGTGCTGGACCGCGCGGCCGGCGACCTGCGCCCGACCGAGGTCGCTGCCAAGCGCTGATCAAACCGTGAAGTTGGCCGCCCGGCTCGACCGCATCGAGCCCTTCTATGTGAATGACGGACCAGCAAAACATAATAAGCTGGCCGGCTAGGGTCGTACATTCCACCGGTTGAAAGGGAGTTTCAGCCGGTGGACAAGCTACTGTCGAAGCGTGAGGCGGACGATGCGGGCGACTGGGTCGATGACCCGGAGCTTGGCGATTACTTGGAGAAGATCGCTCCGTACATCGGGTACGTGATCATTTTCTTCAACTCGCTGGAGGACTTGCTTGCCATGTTCATCCGCGAGTGCATCCTGCGTGACCCCATCCAAGACGAACGCCTCGACGTATTCTTGGCGGACATGCTGTTCGCCGGCAAGTGCACTGCACTCATGCACCTGTACGGGCAGGTGATTTCAACGACACCGCCTGGCAAGGTCACGATGGACGATCTGAACGCCCTTGAACGGACGCTGGTCGATTGCGCGAAGCGGCGGAACGAGTACGCGCACGCGCATTGGAGCGACCTGCGCAAGGACGCCTATGTGCGCGTGAAGGCGCAGTCCAAGAAGCTCGGCCTGTTTTTCAAATACAAGAAGTTCGACCTAGCTCAGATGGAGGCGGATGTTGAGTTCATCCGCGCGTCCACCTTGGAGCTAGAGGCCTTCCACGAGCAGGCTATGGATCAGATGTACGGTCGACAGTAGGCGCGTCGTCTAACCAGACGAAGTGCGTGCCTATGTCGCCTTGAACTCCACGGTTCGGTGGTGCGCCATATACGGCTGATGCTGCGGCTTCAACACGATCTTCATCGACGGCGTGATGCCGAGCTTTGCCGCATCAGAGAACAGCGGCGAGAGGCGAATTGACCCGTCTGTCTCGAACGTGATGAAGCCTTTGTCAAACGCCTTGTCCAGGTTCGGCGACAGCAGCAGGCCGTTCCATCCATCCAGTCGCTCAACATCAGTCGACTTTTTCCACGGCTTGATGTGCGACGCGACAAGGAGGCTCGCGTCGCTGAAGCCCGTGACGGCACAGCCATTCCAGTGCAGCAGCACCTTCTCTCGGAAGGTGCCCTGCCCGATCCTGGACTTGATCAGCGCGGCTTTCTCGGTCGGGGTCGTGCTGGGGTCATTGATGATTTCGTCGAGGTCATCTTGCACATCATCGCCACCGTTGCTCGCAAGGTAGTCAGCGAACTTCGCCAGCGTTGCGCTGTACATGTGGTGCCCACGCGCGTTTCGCTCTTTGAACACGGCCAGGGCGCGGATGCCTGGCAGCAGCGCGGCAAGGTCCGCTGAGCTGGTAAGCGCGGTCAGCGGCCCTGCAATGAGGCCCCCATCCATCGCCCACTCGGACAATGCACCGCGAAGTGCACCGTCGTAGCTCTTGGCTGAGGATTCTGAAAGCCCTTTGTGCCGCATCCAATCGTAGAAGTTCATACCTAATGCTGCCACGAAGCTGCGCCCAAACAAAAAGGCCACGGCGGATGCCGTGGCCCTCACTAGTCAGCGTTCAGTTAACGCTTCTTCGGCGCGACCTTCTGCGTCAACGCGGACGCGGCAACGGCCTTTACGTCCTTAGGGGTCTTGGGGTTGGACAGCAGCTTGGAAGCGGTGGTGGCGACGCGCGCCGACGTGGTCTCAGATTTCGGTTTGGTGGGCATATAGCCTCCTACGGTAAGGTACTTGAGGAGAACTCCGGGTGAACCCAGAGTCCTCGGCATACACTCGCCGCTCGGTAGAGACGCAATGCTCTGCCGAACGGGTCGGCTAGGTTCTCCTGATGGTCACTTGCATCACCAGTCCCTCCACTCGATCAAGCTCACGAGCTGAGCGGTCCTGCACGGACACCGTTGCACCGAGGGACTGGGCGTTCCACCGTCCAGTCCCTCACCTAAGTTCTTCATTCCTGCGCCAGCGTCTGGATGAACGCGCAGAGCCGTTGAGCCTCCGACTTCGTCATGTCCCGTGGGATGACGATTTGGGCCAGGTAATCCGGCCGCAGCGGGAACGGCATCACCAGATTCGCTTCTGTCGCCAAGTACATCGGCTTCGGCTGTGGCGACGGTGGCGTAGGCGCGGGCACTTCCTCCACGAGCGTAACGTCGGTGATTGCGCCGTTCACCGGAGGGCGAGGCGCCTTGTCGGCCTTCTTTGGAGATGACGCGGTCAGAGGACGGGCTGGAGCCTTGTACTTCGTTGGGTCGGCGACATAGCTCTTGTACTGCTCGATCGCCTGCTTCACCCGCTTCTCGTACTGCAGCAGCGATGCTGGTGCCAGCTCGCCGGGGTGCAAGTTGTTGTACCGGCGGATCGCAGTAGGCACGTCGATCTTGCGCACGTCTTCGCCAGGCTCAACGTCGCCGAGGATCTTGGTCACTGCGGCCTTCCAGCCACCGCCCGTGTTCGCGTTGATCCACCCCTTAGAGGTGATCATCTCGACGAACTGGATCAGGCCCGCCTTGTTCAAGTTTTCCATTTTCGCCTCCGCGTTCTGGATGAACGAATGGCCAGAATGGTACTGCGAAAATGGATGGATGAGAAAACCATGATCGCGCCATGGTTTAGCGACTAGCTACGGACGCCGACCAGAGCAACATGCCGATATGCTGTATATCCATACAGTCTTTGCTATGTTGGTCGACGTCGTTGAGCTGAACTACGAGGGCAAGCGCCTGCCGCGCGAGGTGTGGAAGAACGCGCCGCCGATACGCGGCGAACTGGCCATGCTCAAGTACTTCAGTTGGCACGGCCACGAGAACGCGCCCGTTTTTGCGACGCTGACGCCCTACCGGCTGGAGAGCCTGGACCGCGCCAAGGTGCTGCACATGGCGAAGCGCAGCATCGTCATCAAGGGCGAGCAGCGCTACAGAGGCGCCAAGTTTGAGCAGGTCTGGTGGTGCCGGTTCGTGCTGGACACAGGTGCCGTGACTGCATCGTTGCAGGTAACCTCTGGCAAGCAACACATGCAGCGCGAACATGCCTAAGACCATCCGTGTACCGATTCCGGACGAAGACACCGACCTGGTGTGGTACTTCGACGAGCAAGTCGAGAACGACCAATTCGGCTTGACGCTCGACTACAGCGTGCGTGAACACGACGAACGCGCGGAGATTGATGAAGTCCGCATTTCAGAAGTTGAGGTGTCCGCTGATGGCGTGCGCGTGCACTACGAAATCGACTGGTCAGCGCACTATGGGTGCAGTGACATGAACTGTGCGGATACCGCACGGCACTTTGGGGTTTCACACGTCCCCGAACCCCGTTTCCAGGATTTCGGCCCCAGCCGGTGCGCCAACGGCCCGCCGTGCCACCAGACGCCACCGGGTGCCCACCGGGCCGCAAAGGCATAGGCGCCTACACCGTTGGCCACCGCGTGCACCGTGCCTCAACCGTGTCGCCGAGGTCATACGGCAAAAACTGTACGAAGTTGCCGTAACCGTAGGGACCGTGCTGACCCAATGAGCCGTAGCAGCGTGCGCCGGACGGTTGCCAGGGCCACCGGTTGCACACCGGTTGATGACGCTGGCGAGGGTGTGGGGCGCCTCATTGTTTCGCCGGGGTGCAACCGGGGTGCGCCGGATGAGCGATTGTTAACGCCGGTAGGTATATGCGCGACCCCGTTGCGCGAGAAGTCCAGCGCCACAATGGCCGGCACCAACAGGGAGACACCATGACCAACGACGCTGAACTTGTGCTGGACTACTTCAAGCGCCAGTACTGGCCGCGGCAGAACCGCTGCAACCAGCAGATGGCCATCCAAAACCACGGACACCTGCCAACCACCGTTGTCGCGGACGGACTGACGGAACTGATGGGCCTGGGCCTAGTGGTACGAGGAGAACTTGGCGCCTTCTGCCTGACCGATGACGGCGTCCGCGCCATCGGCGGAACGCCGTGACCTGAGGCTGTTACGGTTCTCTGATGTACGCCGGTCGGCCGGTGGCTAACGATGCTCATACAGCAAGTTTTTGAGCACCGTATGGCCACCACCGAACCCCTGAAGAACCGCGAGCAGCTTGAGCAAGTCCGAGCTGTCCTGACCAGCACCCGCGACCGCTGCCTGTTCACCATGGGCGTCAACGCGGCGTTCCGTGGCGGCGACCTGCTGTCGCTGAACGTCGGTGACGTTGCTGCGCTGAAGGCCGGCGACGAGCTGGTGCGCAAAGAGCAGAAGACCGGCAAAAGCCGTCGCGTGACTCTGAACGCTGCTTGCGTCGCTGCGCTGCGGGAGCTGGTGCTTGAACGGCTGGACGCTGGAGCGACGAACAACAGCCCGCTGTTCGTGTCGGCCAAGCGAGGCAACCGGCTGGGCATCTGCGACCTGTCCCGGATGTGGAAGATGTGGTGTTCGCTGGCCGGCCTTGAAGGCAACTTCGCCAGCCACTCAGGCCGCAAGACGTTCGGCTACATCAACCGCGTGGAGCGCAAGGTGCCGCTGGAAGTCCTGCAGAAGGCGTACGGCCATGCGTCCGGGTCCACGACGTTGACCTACCTGTGCATCCAGGACGAGGAGCTGAAGGCGCTCTACGAAGGCGAGTTCTGAGGCAACGTCGGCAAGATCGCCCACGTCCTGATGAAGAACATCGACGGCAAGGCACATGCGCAAGGACAACGACATCCCTTTCTTGGACAACCTGATCGGCATCTTCCAGTAGCACCTAGTTAGGCAAGCAAGTCATTGATTCGTTTGAACTTTTCTGCGTAGGGCATCTGACCAGGTTGCGCCTTCTTCCTATGACGAATGGGCCCTATTGAGTCCCCACCCCTCATTTGAGGGGGTCCGGTAGTCAGACAATCTGGGCATCACTACATGTGAGCTCGTCATGACGTACTTCGCCGCCATCATTGCCTTCTGCAACGACCTGGTTCTGACGCTCCAGCAGAACCCGTTCGGCGCCGTGTTGTTGATCCTTTTGCTGGTTGCGCTGGGTTACTGCGCGCAGTCATTTAAAGGCATCGGGATCGGCCGTCAAAAGAATTAATAACCATAGAGCTACTCTTGCGCCTCGTGCCGCGCCTCGCTCTTCGGTTCTTATTCACTCGGCCGGCATCGCTATCATTGCTGCGACAAATTGAACGAATGGACATCTATGTCAGATGAGAGCAAA
The DNA here is from genome assembly GCF_056403315.1 of Roseateles sp. P2_H4. Classification (NCBI taxonomy): domain Bacteria; kingdom Pseudomonadati; phylum Pseudomonadota; class Betaproteobacteria; order Burkholderiales; family Sphaerotilaceae; genus Roseateles; species Roseateles sp. P2_H4. Next base: position 26,220 of record NZ_JBFUFR010000006.1, read on the forward strand.
ACGGTGAAATTCGATCTGACCTCCACGGTCGTGGAAAAGAGCATTGATCTTGCCAAGGGTTTTGTCGACAAGCTCGTGACGCCGTCAATTGAGGAATTGGGACTGCTGGTCAAGGATCAAATTTCGCTTTGGCGCTTCAAGAATCAGATTGGCATTCTGAACAGAGCGAAGGCGATTTGCGAAAAGAACAATATCAGCGTCAAGGCGATACCGCCCAAGCTGTTGTGCCCGTATCTTGAGTACGCCTCACTTGAGGACGATCCCGACCTCCAGGAGACTTGGGCGACCTTGCTCGTCAACATGGTTGACTCTGAACAGAATATACAGAATCACGTCTTCCCCTATATTCTGAGTCAACTTTCCAAGGACGAATTTCGCCTGCTTGAGTCCGTATTCATCGAGAAGCGCGACCGGGTGGCCAAGCTGCAGACCGAATTGTCCGAATTTCAAATCAATCGACCGAAGATTGAAGAGAAACTCCAAACGCAGCTCACTGTTCAAAAGCAGCAGCTAGATGCGGCCAACAAAGAAGGCAATAGATTTGGTCCTGATTACTTCAAAATTCTAGCGGCAAAGCAAGAAACCGAGAACGAGCTGAGCTCCCTCAAATGGCGTGAATCTTCGCTAAAGTGGAAAATCTCGGCCCCTCAAGACATTCCCGAGCAGGGCATCAAAGAATTCGAGTTGGCAAACATCATTCGACTCGGAATGGCAAAGGTTGTGTATGAGGCCAGTGCCGGCAAGCAAAGCATCGAAATTCCTAGAGGCGATCCAGAACGGAATAGATCAGTTAATTTCGACATAGAGATTGAGACTGAAACGAAAACTATCTTCACCGAGCTTGGTGAGTTGTTCATTGAGGCCTGCAGAGTGAAGCACGCTGCCGGGTCTAGCGCTTGATTCTGAACGCGCTGGTTGACAGCCGTGAATGCGGCAGTCGGTGTTGCCCGTCCGCGCACCTTGGCAGCCGTAGTACCGCTGGAACTTCTTCGTCTTGCGCTCGGTGTAGCCGCTGATGATCATGGCGGAGTTGCAGTACCCGCAGAACATCATCCCGCCGAACAGGTTGGTGACGTTCTTGCCCTTGCGGTTGCTGGCCTTCCGCTTGGCCTTGGCCGAGCGCTTCGCCTGCAGGAAAAGCCAGTCCTCCTTGCTGATGACTGCGGGGTAAACGTCCTCGATCAGGTCGCCGCCCTTCACGCGGACAGCGCCATAAAGCGCGGGGCTCGTGGTCAGCTTCTGGATGTACGAAGGCTCCCAACCAGGTTGCTTGGGCGGAATGCCTTGCTCGGCGCGCTTGGCGTTCTTCCGATCAACCTCAGCCTGCGAACGCACCCAGGGCGCGATGCCTGCGCTGTGGAGTTTCGTGACGATGGTGTGGTTGCCGATGCCGGCCAACGACCACTTGATGACCTGCTTGACCACCTCAACGCGCTCGGGGATCAGCTCGTAGGTGCAGTTGCGGCCGTCCTTGTGCTTCGCAATCCACATCGGCGGATTGGCCGAAACGCCGCTCTTCGATTCCGCGCCCGCAGCGCGCCGCCGCACCCAGGCATCCGCAACGCGCCGGGACTTGTGCTCGGACTCGCTGTGCGCGCGGTTCATTTCAATCAGCGCTTCGAACAACTGGAACGTGTTGTCTTTGACGGTAGCCCGGGAGAACTTCTTGGGCGGCTCGGTCAGCGTGACGACGTTCAGGCCGGCATTCAGCACCCGGACGAACACCGACAGCGCATCCAGCGGCTCCGCGCGGGAGAGGCGGTCGAAGCTCTCGACAATCAGCGTCGAGCCGCGAGGAACCCGGCCTTGCTCCACCGCCTGGATGAACAGGCCGAGGGCGCCCTTCTCGATGTTGCTCTGGTCCCAAGCGCTGACGCCCAGATCTTGGAAGCAAAGGCTGGGGTCGAGGACGAGGCTGTTCGCCTCCGCGTAATCCCGGGCTCGCTCGATCCGGCGGGCTAAACTGGCCCCTTGCGCCTGTGGCGCTGAGCTGAAGCGCGCATAAGAAATTGCAGTGTTAGACATGATGGAAATAAAGGTGGTTGGGTCGATGCCTGGGTGGCTGGCCCGTCATTCATGTCTATTCAATACAGTTCTCGGCGCTGTGCACACGAGTTTTGAGTTCACGGAGCAGGTCGCATGAAGCTAGCGAGCCGGCTACGTTTAATTGAACCGTTCTACGTGATGGAGCTGGCCAAGGCCGCGGCCCAGGTCGCGACCGGGCCGCTGTGCGATCCAGCCCAGGGCGGCAGGCGCATGATCCGCCTCAATATCGGCGAGCCCGACTTCGGCGCCGCGCCCGCGGTGCGTGAGGCCGTGGCCCGCGTCGCCCAAGGTCCGACGCCCTATACCGACGCCCTCGGCCTGCCCGCGCTGCGCGAGGCGATCTCGCGCTGGTACGGCCAGCGCTTTGGTCTCGACATTGCGCCGGCCCGCATTGCCGTCACCGCCGGTGCTTCGGCGGCCCTGCAACTCGCCTGCCTCGCTCTCTTCGAGCGCGGCGACGAGGTGCTGATGCCCGACCCCTGCTATCCCTGCAACCGCCACTTCGTGACGGCTGCCGACGCGACGCCGCGGATGCTGCGCACAGGCCCGGCCGAACGCTTTCAGCTCGATGCCGACCAAGTGCGCGAAGCATGGACACCGGCGACGCGCGGCGTGCTGCTGGCTTCGCCCAGCAACCCCACCGGCACCTCCATCGCGCCCGAGGTGCTCGCCGACATGGTGGGCTTCGTGCGCGAGCGCGGCGGGGTCACGGTCGTCGATGAGATCTACCTGCCGCTGAGCTACGAGGCGCATTTCGGCCACAGTGCACTGGCCCTGGGCGAGGACGTCATCTCGGTCAACAGCTTCTCCAAATACTTCGGCATGACGGGCTGGCGCCTGGGCTGGCTGGTGCTGCCCCCGGTCCTTGTTCCAGCCATCGAGCGCCTGGCGCAGAACCTCTACATCTGCCCGTCCACGCTGGCCCAGAAGGCGGCCCTGGCCTGCTTCGAGCCCGAGTCCATCGCCGAATTCGAACGCCGCCGCGCCCTGCTGCGCGAGCGCCGTGACTTCATCGTGCCGGCCCTCAACGACCTCGGCTTGACCGTGCCCGTGCCGCCCGACGGCGCCTTCTATGCCTGGATGGACATCAGCCGCTTCCACGCCGACAGCTGGGCCTTTGCCCACGAACTGCTGCAAAGCGCCCAGGTCGCGTTGACGCCCGGCCGCGACTTCGGCCTGGCCGACCCGCAGCGCTGGATGCGCCTGTCCTTCGCCTCGTCCATCGAAGACCTGCACGAGGCCGTCGCCCGCCTGCGCGAGGTGCTCGCATGAGCGACTTCCAGTTCCCCATCCGCGTCTACTGGGAAGACACCGACGCTGGCGGCATCGTCTTCTACGCCAACTACCTGAAGTTCTTTGAGCGCGCCCGCACCGAGTGGCTGCGCGCGGCCGGCGTCGAGCAGCACCAGCTGCGCGAGGACACCGGCGTCATCTTCGTCGTTGCCGCCACCAGCCTGCGTTATCTCGCGCCGGCCAGGCTCGACGACCTGTTGACCGTCACCGTCGAACCCGAACCGGCCGGCCGCGCCAGCCTTGTCGTGCGCCAACGCGCGCTGCGCGGCGACACGCTGCTGTGCGAAGGCGAGATCCGCATCGGCTGCGTGCGCGCCGACGACCTGAAACCCCAACGCCTGCCCGACTCGGTCGTCGCAGCGATCACCGCATGAACCAAGACCTCTCCATCGTCTCCCTGATCCTGCACGCCAGCTTCGCAGTGCAGCTCGTCATCGCGGGCTTGCTGCTGGTCTCGCTCGCGAGCTGGAGCGTCATCTTCGGCAAGCTGATCGGCCTGGGCCAGATCAAGCGCCGCAACGACGCCTTCGAAGCCGAGTTCTGGAGCGGCAAGAACTTGAACGACCTCTACCAGTCGGTCGGCAGCCGCACGGACGGCGCACCGCTGGAACGCATCTTCGCCTCCGGCATGCGCGAGTTCCTGAAACTGCGCGAGAAGCGCGTCACCGACTCGGGCGCCCTGCTCGACGCCGCCCGCCGCGCGATGCGCGCCAGCTTCCAGCGCGAGCTCGACGCGATGGAGCACAACCTGTCCTTCCTCGCCTCGGTCGGTTCTGTCTCACCCTATGTCGGCCTGTTCGGCACCATCTGGGGGATCATGCACGCCTTCGTCGGCCTGTCCAATCTGACGCAGGTGACGCTGGCCACCGTCGCGCCCGGCATCGCCGAAGCCCTGGTCGCCACGGCCATCGGCCTGTTCGCGGCCATCCCCGCCGTGCTGGCCTACAACCGCTTCGCACGCCAGATCGACCGCAGCGCGATCACGCTGGAGACCTTCATCGAGGAGTTCTCCAACATCCTGCAGCGCAACGCGACGCAACACTAAATGGCCGCCATCTCCTCCCGGGGCGGCCGCCGGCGCCGCACGATGAACGAGATCAACATGGTCCCGTTCATCGATGTGATGCTGGTGCTGCTCATCATCTTCATGGTCAGCGCGCCGCTGATCACGACGGGCCTGGTCGACCTGCCCAGCGTGGGGAAAAGCCGCCAGCAGCCTGAGCACGTCATCCAGATCATCGTCGGCACCGACGAGAAGCTGAAGATCAAGGTCGACCAGCTCGAGCCCGAATCGATCCCCAGCAACCGCCTGGCCGAGCGCGTCAAGAAGGCCCAGGGCAAGGACGCCACCAGCCCCGTCGTCATCTCGGCCGACAAGAACGTCAAGTACGAGGCCGTCGTGCAGGTCATGGACGCGCTGCAGCGCGCCGGCATCCAGCGCGTCGGTCTGGCCGTGAAGAGCGGTGCCTCGGCCAAGTGAAATGAACGCTGTCCTGCGTCCTCCTGAAGCCGCCGGCCTCGGCCGCGGCCTCACGCTGGCCCTGGTCGCCCACGGCCTGCTGATCCTCGCGCTCAGCTATGGGCTGAACTGGCACAGCGACGCCTCGCCCGCCTTCGAGGCCGAGCTGTGGTCGGCCGTGCCCCAGATCGCCGCGCCGCGCGAGGAGGCGCCGCCGGAACCGGAACCCGAAGCCCCCAAGCCCGACACCCGCGCCCAGCAGCGTGCCGCGGAAGAAGCGGCCGCCGAGCAGCGCGAGGCCGAGATCGCCATCGCGAAAGAGAAGAAGCGCAAGGAAGAAAAGGCCCGCGACGAGGCCGCCAGGCTCGAGCGCGAGAAGGCGGCCAAGGAGAAGGAAGCCAAGGACAAGGCCGCGAAAGACAAGGCTGCCAAGGAAGACCTGGAGCGCGTCAAGAAGGACAAGGCCGCCAAGGAAGCCAAAGAGGCGAAGGAAGCCAAGGACGCCGACGCCAAGCGCGAGGCGCTGCGCCAGGAGAACCTGCGGCGCATCCAGGGCATGGCCGGTGGCACGCCCGGTTCGACCGGCGCTGCGGCGCAGAACTCTGCGCCGTCCGCCGGCTATGCAGGCCGCATCAAGGGCAAGATCCGCCCGCTCATCATCTATGCCGACGACGGTGCCGCCAACCCGACGACCGAGGTGCAGGTGACGCTGGGGCCTGACGGCCGCATCCTGGGCAGCAAGGTGCTCAAGGCCAGCCCCGATGCGGACTGGGACCGCGCCGTGCTGCGCGCCATCGAGAAGGCCGAGACCCTGCCGCGCGACGTCGACGGCCGCGTGCCGCCGGTCCTGATCCTGACCTTCCGCCCGCGCGAATAGTCCCGCAGGCCCGAGGCCTCAAGCCTCCATCGAGATCGGCCGTCCCGGCAGCACCCGGCTCAGTTCGTCGGCCAGTGCCTGAAGGTCCATGGGCTTGCTGAGGAAGCCGTCCATGCCGGCTTTCAGGCAGGCATTGCGGCGCAGAGCCGTGTCGCCGGCAGTGGCGGCAACGATGGGGAAAGGCGGCAGGTTGCCAACGCGCTGCAGGGAGCGCAGATGCTCGCTGGCTTCCAGGCCGTCCATGACCGGCATGTCCACGTCCATCAGCACCATGTCGGGCGGCTCGTCACAGCAGGAATCGAGCGCCTCGATGCCGTCGCCGGCCACCACCACTTCATAGCCCAGGGCCTCGAGCTGACCCCGCGCGACGATCTGGTTCACGACGTTGTCGTCGACGACGAGCACGCGTCGATGCTCCTGCACGTACAGCGGCGTGGGCGATGTCAGCCGCGACAGGGCCGTCGACGTGCGGGTATCGACATGCGCAGTGAAGCGCTCCAGTTCCAGCGGGCTGAGCGGGAGCACCCGGATGTCGACCGGGCACTGGCGCCGAAGACGCAGGGTGTCCGAACCGGAGACCACGGCCAGCACCGTCCAAAGGCTGGGCAGGGCCTGGGCGATCTGTTCGAGCAAAGGCAGCTCCTGGCCGTCGTGCTCCGCCGCGATCATCAGCATCGGGGCTCGCGTCGCGGAGGTCGCCGCCACGGCCTCCTCGAGCCGCTCGAAGGTCACCACATGCCAGCCCAGCTGCCGCAACCTCGTCTCGACCGAGTCCAGCGCGCCGGGCAGAGGGCTGACCAGCCATGCCACCGAACCCGCGGCGTTCGGCAGGTGTTCGAAGGCCGCTTCCTCAGCGGCCACTTCACCGCCCAGTGAGATGACCAGTCCGTCAAGTCCGGCGTCGACGAACTGGACCGAACCGGCGGTGACCGGACAGGGCGCGTCTGCTCTTGCAACCAGCCCTTCAGCCTCCTCGGAAACAAGTTGCAGACGCTGCAACACGCCCACGACATCGGAGGGGCGATGCACCCCCGTGCCGGCCGCGTGGATGACGATGCTGCTGCGGCCATAGACCGGCGGCTCGACTTCCGCGCTGAACATGACGAAACCGGACTCGAAGCAGTCGACGATGCCGAGCAATATCCGGTGGATGCCGGCACGCAGATAGGGCCCAGGATCATGAAGCTCGAGGTGTGGTCCGCGATAGTCGAAGTAGGCAACCAGCCCCTTCCTTCTGGCGTACGGCAGCACGTCGCGCGCACTCTGGGTGAACAGCTCTGAAAACTCCATGGACGGACCGTTGCTAACTGTCCGTCAGACTAGGTCAAACCCAGTTGCCCTGTCGTTTCCAAATGTCGCCGCCGCTTACAGCAGCGGCCCGGTCTCAACGCCCGCGGCCAGCCGCCCGGTTCATGAGCACGCGATCGACGGACCAGCGTCCCGCGCCCCACAGCGCAATGGCCAGGGCCAGCACGCCCCACAGCGTGTGCTGAGCCAGGCCGGCGGGCGACAGGTCTTCTGCCGGCAGCGAAAGCGCCGCCATCAGGTTGACGACGAACAGGCCCACGCCGGCGAAGCGGCCCGCCAGGCCGAGCACCAGCAACACCGGGATCACCAGTTCGCCCGCCGTGCCCATGTAAGCGGCCAGCACCGGCGGCAGCAGCGGCACCTGGTAGTAGTCGTTGAACAGCGCCAGCGTCGCCGACCAGTCATGCAGCTTGACGAGGCCGGAAGCCCAGAAGACCTTCGCCACATAGAGCCGCGCCGCCAGCAGCGCGAGCGACTGCAGGTGGCTCACCAGCGTGTCCAGCGGCGCCGGCAGGCGGGTGGGCTGCAGGCCGGGGTCGGTGAAGGCGCGCAACGCGGTGGTGATCAGAGCTTTCATGGTGTCGTGGTCCGGTTCGAGGGTGTCGACCTGACCTCATGCAGCCAGGCATTCTGAAGCGCGGCTTGCAGCCAGGCGCCGAAATCGAAGTCGGTTTCAGCCCCGGAACCTTTCACTGCGGCGGCTTCGAGCGCGGCGGAAAGATTCACTTCGTCGAGCAGCGCCTGCACGAAGACGGCTTCTGCTTCCGGCAAGGCCTGCCATTGCCCGCGCCAGCCCTGGCGCCAGACCAGCACCGGCCCGCTCGATTGCTGCAGCAGCGCGACGCCCGGCCGCAACTTCAGCCAGAGCTGCTCGGGCGCCGTGCTGCCGAGCAGTGCCAGCGAATCGGCGTTCAGCGCCACGTCCTCGGCACGTTCGGCGCTGTGCAGCGCCCAGTCCAGCCGGGCGATGTCGGGCAGGCCGGACTCGGCGCCGGCGCGCTCGAGCAGAAAGCCTTCGAGCGCACCGCCCCATTGCCCGAGGTCGCCGCTCTCGGGCGGGTGGGCACGCCAGAAGGTCCAGGCCAGCGACGCGAACTCGTCTTCGCCGAGTTCCTCGTGCAGGCGCGCGAAGGGCACGGCCAGGGCCTGGGCCGACAGCGCCCTCAGGTTGTTGCGATAGGCGGCCAGGCCGCGCTCCGCGCCGATCAGGCCGGGCGGCGCCTGAGCGCGGCCCAGCAGCGCGTCGACGAAGGCCTGCTGATCGGCCTTCATGCCTGCAGCGCCCTCGCCCGCTGGGCCTCGGCCAGCAGCACATCGAGCTCGGGCACGGCGGTGTCCCATTCGATCAGCGTCGGCACCGGGCCAAGGCGCTGCAGGGTGTGTTCGTAGACGCGCCAGACCTCGTCACGCACGCGGCTGCCGTGGTCGTCGATGACGAGGCCGTCGTCCTGCTCGCAGTGGCCCGCCAGATGGATTTCACCGACGCTGCCGGGCCGGATCGCGTCGACCCAGCGCATGGCCTCGCGGGCGGCGGCGTCCGGCGCCAGGCCGGCGTTGCGCGCGTTGACGAAGAGGTTGTTGACGTCCAGCAGCAGGCCGCAGCCGCTGCGCCGCGCCAGTTCGTTGAAGAACTCGGGCTCGGCCAGGGTGTCGCCGGCCCAGCCGACATAGGCGCTGATGTTCTCGACCAGCATGGGCCGGGCGAGGCGCTCCTGCACCTGCTGCACATGGGCCACCATCAGCGCGAGGGACTCATCGGTGAAGGGGATGGGCAGCAGGTCTGCGGCATGCAGGCCCAAACCAGAACCCGCCACGCGCGCGAAGCAGGCATGGTCCGACACCCAGCGCGGCTGCACGCGCCCGACGAGGCGGGCGAGCCGCTCCAGGTGGGCCGCGTCCAGCCCCGCCGCCGAACCCAGCGCCAGGCCGACACCGTGCAGGCTGAGGTCATAGGCCTCACGGCCAGCCTCCAGCACCGCGAGCGTCACGCCGCCGTCGGCAAAGAAGTTCTCGGAGTGGACCTCGATGAAGCCGAGCGCCGGGCGCTCGGCCAGCAAGGCCTCGTAATGGGGCTGGCGCCAGCCTATGCCCACACAGGGCATGGCCGGCGCCGGAGGGATCGCGGTCAAGCGGTCACTTCTTGGGGGYGGTCAGCTTGCCGCCTTCCTTTTCGCAACTGCCCTTGGCGACGTACTTCCACTCGTTGGCGTCCTTGTCGGCCTTGGACTGGCCGGCGCAGGAATGGCTGCCGTTGGCGGTGGCGCAGTCGTTCTGGCCGGCCTTGGCAATGCCGTAGCACTTTTCCTTGGCGGCATCAGCAGCCTGGGCCTGGGCGACCACACCGAGGGACAGGGCGGCGGCCAGAGCGGAAGAAACGAGAGCTTGGGTTTTCATGGACAGGTCTCCAAAAGGTTGGGGGGTGGAAAGGCGACCGATGATGCGGCGGCGAGACTCAAGTCGCAAGACACTGCCAAGTCCTTACACTGCCCGCCGTCATGACCGCGTCCCCTGATTTCTGCCGCCAGATCGAGGCCCAGCGCCCCGCCCTGCTGAAGTACGCCCGGCTGCAGCTGCGCAACCCGGCCTGGGCCGAGGACGCGGTGTCCGAGACCCTGCTCGCCGCGCTGGAGAAGCCGCAGGCCTTCACCGGCGCCAGCCAGATCAAGACCTGGCTGGTCGGCATCCTCAAGCACAAGCTCATCGACCAGATCCGCAAGAACTGCCGCGAGCTGTCGACGACGGCCAGCAGCGACGACGGCGAGGACCTGGACGAGCTGCTGTTCGCCACTGACGGCCATTGGCGCGACGCCCAGCATGACTGGGGCAACCCGGAGGACTCGCTGCGCCAGGTCGACTTCATGCGGGTGCTGGAAGCCTGCGTCGAGAAGCTGCCCGGCCAGCAGGGGCGCCTCTTCATGATGCGGGAGTGGCTGGAGCTGGATTCCGACGAGATCTGTAAGGAACTGGCGATCACGCCGACGAATCTGTGGGTCATGCTGCACCGCGCCCGGCTGAGGCTGCGGGACTGCCTGCAAGCCGGATGGTTCAACGCAGCGCCCGCTGGAGGAGCGACTTGATCAAGTTGAAGATCACATGCCGGGAGGCCACGCAGATCACGCTGCAGGCCGAAGACCGCCGCGTGCCGCTGGCCGAGCGCCTGTCGCTGCGCCTGCACCACCGCATCTGCACCAACTGCCGGCGCTTCTTCCGCCAGGTCCACCTGATGCGCCACGCCAGCGCGCGCTGGCGCCAGTACACCGAAGAATGATCAAGCCACCGGCGCGCCTTCGTCGGGCGCCGCTGACGCCAGCTCTTCATCCCCCGACAAGGCAATCGCGATCGCCAACCTGATCGCGTCGATCTGGGCCGCCAGGCTCATGCTGGCCACCGTCGGCTGGCTGCGCGCCGCCTGCTCGGGCAAGGCCGGGATGTGGATGAAACCGCTCATCAGGCCGCGGCCGGCCAGCTGGTGCTGCAGCTCGAAGAACACCTGGTTGCAGACAAAGGCGCCGGCCGACAGCGACAGGCCGGCGGGGTGGCCGGCGGCGCGCAGGCCGTTGCGCATGGCCTTGATGGGCAGCGTCGAGAAGTAGGCCGCGGGCGCGCCCTCGCGCACGGCCACGTCCTGCGGCCGCTCGCCGGCGTTGTCGGCGATGCGGGCGTCGATGAGGTTGACGGCCACGCGTTCGATGGAGATCTCGGTACGGCCGCTGGCCTGGCCCAGCGCGATGGCCAGCTCGGGCCGCACCTCGGCCAGCACTTGGGCCAGCGCCGCGGGCGCCGTGCCGAAGCTCGTCGGCAGGCAGCGTGCCTGCACCGTGGCGCCCGCGATGACCTGACCCTGCAGGGCGCGTGCGACTTCCCAGGACGGATTGATGGCCTCGCCACCAAAGGGTTCGAAACCGGTGATCAGGATGTTCATGGCTGCATTGTCTCGAAGCCCGACCGTTACCGCCGACCCGTGTTTTTCGGGGGAACGGGCCGGCCACCGCCCTTCATAATCATCGGCACCCCCTGCTGCCCCCGCCCATGACCGACCCGTCCCAGCCCCTGTCCTGGCCCCACGGCGATGCCGATTCCCCTGCCGCAGGCGCGACGGGCCCGGCTTCCGGTTTCCTCTGGCCCAGCCCGCCGTATGCCGCCTACCCGCAGCCGCAGGTGCAGCGCGGCCCAGAGGCCTGCGAGATCCTCGGCCTGAACAACAGCCGCAGCATGGGCCAGTTGCTGCAGTTCGATGCCAGCGATCGCATCGTGCAGATCAATGTGCCGCCGGCGCGCAACAGCATGCCGCTGAAGTTCAGCCAGTTCCGCGCCGTCAAGCTGCTGCGCAACCTGGCGGTGCCGCCGCGTGACGCCAGCGACCTGAACTCGCCGCTCAGCGTGGACCAGCGCCCACGCAGCGACTTCCGCATCGTCTTCAACGGTGGCGACGAGCTCAAGGGCGTGACCATCGGCCACCACCACGACAACTTCGGCCTCTTCCTGTTCCCGCCGCTGGCCGACGATGACGACTCGGTCCGCCGTGTCTTCGTGCCGCGCGAGGTGCTGGCGCATTTCGAGATCGGCGAGCGCCTGGGCGACATGCTGCTGAAGGACGAACTCGTCACCCCCGAGCAGCTCAACGCCGCGGCCGTCGAGCAGAGCGACCTGCGCCAGCGCCGCGTCGGCGACATCCTCGTCAACCAGCAGATCGTCACTGCCGAGCAACTGCTGCAGGCCGTCGAGCAGCAGGCCCGCATGCCCATGGTGCGCATCGGCGAGGCCTTGCTGGCGCTGGAGCTGGTCACGCCGGAGCAGCTCGAAGTGGCCCTGGTGCAGCAGCGCGACGACCGCTCGGTGCCGCTGGGCGAGCTGCTGGTGCGCCGGGGCGTCATCAGCCGGGCCCAGTTGCAGTCGGCGCTGGCGCGCAAGATGGGCTATCCGGTCGTCGACGTCGAGAACTTCGCCGTCGAGCCCGACGCCGTGCGCAAGCTGCCGCATGCGGTGGCCAAGCGCCTGGAGGTGCTGCCGCTGGTGCTGCGCGACGGCCGCCTCGTCGTTGCGATGGAGGACCCGACGCGACGCGACGCCATCGACGAGGTCGAGTTCATTACCCAGCTCAAGGTCGTGCCGACGCTGACCAAGCTCGGCACGCTGCAGTTCGCGATTCCCTCGGCCTTCGATCGCTACGGCGCCGAGGCCCTGCCGCGTGGCAGTGGCGGCGTCGACCCTCTGCCCGACTTCCAGCCCGACTTCACGCTGGAAAGCTCCAACAAGCTCATCGAGAGCCTGGAGCGCGACAGCAGCGAGCGCACGGCCAAGGAAGAAGAGTCGCCCATCGAGCAGAGCGACAACTCGCTGGTGCGGCTCATCAACTCGATGATCATCGAGGCGCACAACCAGGGCGTGTCCGACATCCATATCGAGACCTACCCCGGCCGCGAAAAGCTCAAGATCCGCTTCCGCCGCGACGGCGTGCTGCAGCCCTATCTGGAGCTGCCCTACACCTACCGCAACGCGATGATCGCGCGCATCAAGATCATGTGCGACCTCGACATCTCCGAGCGCCGCAAGCCGCAGGACGGCAAGATCAACTTCGCCAAGTACTCGCCCCAGCACAAGCTGGAACTGCGCGTCGCCACCATCCCGACCAACAACGGCCTGGAAGACGTCGTCATGCGCCTGCTGGCCAGCAGCAAGCCCATGCCGCTGGAACGCATCGGCCTGAGCGCGGCCAACCTGGCCGCCCTGCAGGCGGCCGTGGCCCGGCCCTATGGCATGGTGCTGTGCGTCGGCCCGACGGGCTCGGGCAAGACGACGACGCTGCACTCGGCGCTGAGCCACATCAACACACCCGAGCGCAAGATCTGGACGGCCGAGGACCCGGTCGAAATCACCCAGGCCGGCCTGCGCCAGGTCCAGGTGAACCCCAAGATCGACTGGACCTTCGCCAAGGCCCTGCGCGCCTTCCTGCGTGCCGACCCCGACGTCATCATGGTCGGCGAAATCCGCGACCAGGAGACGGCCGAGATCGCCGTCGAGGCCTCGCTGACGGGCCACCTGGTGCTGTCGACGCTGCACACCAACAGCGCGCCCGAGACCATCACCCGCCTGCTCGACATGGGCATGGACCCCTTCAACTTCGCCGACTCCCTGCTGGCCGTGCTGGCCCAGCGCCTGGTGCGGCGCAGCTGCTCCGCCTGTCGCAGCAGCGAGCCCATGCAGGAGTCCGAGCTGCAGGAACTGCTGGACAACTATCTGCATGTCTTCCCCGCCGAGGGCAGGCCCAGCAAGCTCGCGCTGATGTCGGACTGGATCAAGTCCTATGGCCAGGGCGGCCGGCTGATGAAGTACCACAGCCCGGGCTGCACGGCCTGCGGCGGCAGTGGCTTCAAGGGACGTGCCGGCCTGCACGAACTGCTGACTGTGTCAAAGGACATACGCCGCATGATCCAGACCGGCGCCCGCGCCGAGGAACTACATCACGCTGGCCTCGCCGAAGGCATGCGTTCGCTGCGCCAGGACGGCATCATCAAGGTCTTGCAGGGCATCACCACCCTCGCCGAAGTCCAAGCCACCAGCAATGCCTGACCCGAAAGCCAGAGCCGATGAGTGAAGCGCCCGCAGAAGCCGCAGCCGCCCCACGCCCCAAACTGCGCCTGGGCGACGTTCTCGTCGAACAGCAGCTGATCTCGGCCGAACAGCTCGGCCAGGCGCTGGAGCTGCAGCGCGCCACCGGCAAGAAGCTGGGCCGCATCCTCATCGAGGCCAACCTCATTACCGAGGAGGCCCTGGCCCATGTGCTGGCCCGCCAGTTGCGCGCGCCCTTCGTCAACCTCAAGACCTTCCCGCTCAAGACCGACCTGGTGCGCCTGCTGCCCGAGACCCCGGCGCGGCGCTTCCGCGCCCTGGTGCTGGAAGAACGCGGCGACACCTTGCTGGTCGCCATGGCCGACCCGCTGGACCTGTTCGGCTTCGACGAGCTGGCCAAGATCCTGAAGCGCCGCCTGGCCATGGCCGTCGTCGCCGACAGCCAGCTGGCCGCCGTCTTCGACAAGCATTACCGCCGCAGCGACGAGATCTCCGGCCTGGCCAAGGCGCTGGAAAAGGACATCGGCGACGCCGTCGACTTCGGTGCGCTGCAGGCCAGCGTCGGCCAGGAAGGCGCGCCGGTCGTGCGCCTGCTGCAGTCGGTGTTCGAGGACGCGACGCGTGCCGGCGCCTCCGACGTGCACATCGAGCCCCAGGAGGGCGAGCTGCTGATCCGCAACCGCGTCGATGGCCTGATGCAGACGCTCACGCAAGCCGACAAGCGCATCGCGCCGGCCCTGGCCCAGCGCCTGAAGCTGATGGCCGGCCTGGACATCTCCGAGAAGCGCCTGCCGCAGGACGGCCGCTTCACGCTGCGCCTCTCCGACCGCACGCTGGACGTGCGCCTGTCCACCATGCCCAGCCAGTACGGCGAATCCGTCGTCATGCGCCTGTTGGGCCAGGGCTCGGCGCTGCGCCGCCTGGGCGACATCGGCATGCCCGACGACATGCTCAAGCGCTTCCGCGAATTGCTGGGGCGCGACTCCGGCATGCTGCTGGTGACCGGGCCGACCGGCTCCGGCAAGACGTCGACGCTTTACGCCGCCCTGGCCKAGCTGGACTCCGAGAAGCTGAAGATCATCACGGCCGAAGACCCGATCGAATACCGCCTGCCCGGCCTGACCCAGGTGCAGGTCAACGACAAGATCGAACTCGATTTTGCCAAGGTGCTGCGCGCCGCGCTGCGCCAGGATCCCGACGTCATCCTGGTGGGCGAAATGCGCGACGCCGAGACGGCCGAGATCGGCCTGCGCGCCGCCATCACCGGCCATCTGCTGCTGTCCACGCTGCACACCAAGGACACCGTCTCGACGCCCTTCCGCCTGCTGGACATGGGCGCGCCACCCTTCATGGTCGCCACCTCGCTGCAGGCTGTGCTGGCCCAGCGTCTGCTGCGCGGCGTCTGCAAGCACTGCGCCGAGCCGCATCTGGCCTCGCCGCAGGAGCAGGCCTGGATCAACGAGGTGCTGGCCATGAACGGCGAAGCACCGGGGCCCGTCAAGAGCGTGGCCGGCCGTGGCTGCGCCGAGTGCAACGGCACCGGCTACCAGGGCCGGCGCGGCATCTACGAGATGCTGGAGATGGACCCCGACATGGCCCTGGCCATCCAGAACAGCGACGCCGGCGCCTTCCTGACGGCCGCCCGCAAATCACTGCGAGGCAAAACCCTGGCCGACCGCAGCCTGGCCCTGGTGCGGGAAAACAAGACCTCGCTGGCCGAGGCGGTGCGCATCAGCGTGGACGCTGAATGACAGAGTTGGAGCCCCTCGTCCAATCTCGCCTCGTTGAACGCGGGCGAGCCGGGAGCGGCCCAGCGCTCGGCCCGGAATACGTGGTATGAACTTCGCATTCAAAGGGCGCAACGGCCGTGGTGAACTGGTCGAAGGCATCGTCGATGCCCTCAACAGCGACGCGGTGGCCGCCCAGCTGATGGCCGGCGGCGTCGTGCCCGTCAGCATCGAGGCGACGAACGAGGCCGTCAGCGTGGCCGGTGGCAGCAACTGGCTCGAGGCCCTGCTCGCCAAGCCCATCACCCAGGAAGACGCCCTGGTCCTGACGCGCCAGCTCTACACGCTGCAGAAGGCCGGCGTACCCATCCTGCGCGCGCTGGCCGGCCTGGAGGCCTCCACCAGCCATCCCGGCATCATCGCCCTGCTCCAGGACGTGCGCGCCAGCCTGGACCAGGGCCGCGAGCTGGGCACCGCCTTCGCCCGCCACCCGACCGTGTTCAGCACCTTCTACGTCGCCATGACCCGCGTCGGCGAGCTGACGGGCAAGCTGACCGAGGTCTTCCAGCGCCTGGCCGAGCACCTGGAGTTCGAGCTCGACATCCGCGCCCGCATCAAGCAGGCCCTGCGCTATCCCATCATGGTCATCATCGCGATGGCCATCGCGTTGATCGTCATCAACGTCTTCGTGCTGCCCAAGTTCGCCGACGTCTTCTCCCACTTCAAGACCGAGCTGCCGCTGATGACGCGCATCCTGCTCGGCTTCTCCGCCTGGACCTTGAAGTGGTGGCCGCTGGTCGTCGCCGCCGGCATCGGGGCCTTCCTGGCCTGGCGCAACTGGATTGCGACACCGAGCGGCCGCTACACCTGGGACCGCTTCAAGCTGCGCCTGCCCATCGCCGGCAACATCGTGCTGAAGGCCACGCTGGCCCGCTTCGCGCGCAGCTTTGCGCTGGCCAGCAGCTCGGGCGTGCCCATCAGCCAGGCGCTGACCGTCGTGGCCCAGACGGTGGACAACGCCTACATCGGCGCCCGCATCGAGCAGATGCGCGACGGTGTCGAGCGCGGCGAGAGCATCTCGCGCTGCGCGACCGGCACCGGCGTGTTCACGCCCATCGTGCTGCAAATGATTGCGGTGGGCGAGGAGACCGGCGAACTGGACACCCTGATGACCGAGATCGCGCAGATGTATGAGCGCGAGACCGACTTCGCCATCAAGGGCCTGTCCGCGGCCATCGAGCCCATCCTGCTGACCATCATCGGCGGCATGGTGCTGGTGCTGGCCCTGGGCGTCTTCCTGCCGCTGTGGAACCTGGGCCAGGCGGCCATGGGGCGTTGAAACGACGCCCGGGGTGTGAAGCTTGCAACGGATTGCAGGCTGATGTGGGCCCGTCATAAAACTCGTGCGCTATTCACTTCTCATCGCTGGCCCGCTGGCCGATAGTCCCGTCACTCCCCGGACCACAGCGCAGCAAGCGCAGGAAGGCACCCATGAACAAGTCTATGCAAGCTGGCTTCACCCTGATCGAGCTGGTGATGGTCATCGTCATCCTCGGCGTGCTGTCTGCCGTCGCCCTGCCCAAGTTCGTCGCCGTCGACGACGACGCCAAGCAGGCGGCCGTCAACGGCGTTGCCGGCGCCCTGAGCTCCGCCTCCGCCATCAACTACGCGGCCAAGAAGGCCAACAGCAGCAATGGCGTGACCGTGGCCAAGTGCTCCGACGTCGTCGGCGCGCTGCAAAGCGCGCTGCCCACCGGCTTCTCGGTGACGACGGACAGCACCGTGACCGCCAACGTCACCGTCAGCACCTGCGTGCTGACCGGCCACACGAACAAGACGGCCACGTTCACCGTCACCGGTACCTGATGACCCCCATCCCGCGCTCCGCCGCGGGTTTTACGCTGATCGAGCTCATCCTCGTTCTCGTGATCACAGCCGCCCTGGCGGTGTTCGCCCTCCCCAAGGTGGTGGACACGACGCTCTGGCGGCTGCGTACTTTTGGCGACGACCTGCAGGCGCGCCACCAAGCCATGCTGAGGCTGGCGCTGCAGCAGCGCCGCCCCATCGTCGCCACCATCACGGCCACCGGCGTCAGCTGGGCCTACGGCAGCGGCGCTGCCATCAACGCCCTGCCCTGCCCGGCCACCGAGAGCCCCTGCATCTCCGGAGGCGGCACCGTGACCTTCAACAGCGGCAACAGCGGCGCGACCGCCACCAGCAGCGGGGGCGCCATGACCGTCACCGTCGCCTACGGCAGCTACAACCAGGCCTACCGCATCGAGGCGGATACGGGCCTGATCTACCCGACACCTTGAGGCTTGGATGATGGGTTGCTCGGCTAGCATTTCCCGCATGCCGGCCATGCACCGCAGGCGGCTCACGCGCGGCCTGACCCTGATCGAACTGCTGCTCTTCGTCGTCGTCGTCGGCATCGCGCTGGCCGCGATCCTGAAGGTCTTCGTCACCGCGACGACGGCGAGCACCGACCCCATGGTCCGCCGCCAGCAGCTGGCCATCGCCGAATCGCTGCTGCGCGAGGTCGAGCTGATGCCCTTCACGTGGTGCGATCCGGCCCAGGACCCCAACGTCGACACGGTCGCCAACGCCGCGGCCTGCACGTCGCCGGAGAACAGCGGCCCCGAAGCCGGCCAGACCCGCTACGGCCCGGCCAACTTCTTCAACAACGTCAACGACTACGCCGGTTTCTCCATGGCCGGCATCCGCGACGTGACGAATACGGCCATCACCGGGCTGTCGGGCTACTCCGCCTCGGTGGCCGTCGCCGCTGCGGCCCTGGACACCGTCCCTGCGGCCGGCGACGCGCTGAAAATCACCGTCACCGTCACCGCCCCCGACGGCAGCGTCATCAGCCTGCAAGGCTGGCGCACGCGCTACGCCCCCAACAGCGCGGACTGACCATGCGAACCGAGCGCGGCTTCACGTTGATCGAGTCGGTGATGGTCATCGCCATCACCGGCATCGTCATCGCCATCGTGGCCGTGTTCATCGTGCCGGCGACGAAGGCCTATTTCTCCAGCAGCGCCCGTGCCCAGCTCGGCGACCAGGCCGACACCGCCCTGCGCCGTATCGCGCGCGACCTGAGCCTGGCCCTGCCCAACAGCGCCCGCGTCTCCGCCAGCGGCATGAGCCTGGAGCTCATCCCCGTCAGCGGCGCGGCACGCTATGCCGTCGAGCCACCGCTGGACGCCCTGCTGTTCGGCGTCGCAGACGCCAGCTTCGCCATCGTCGGACCGGCCCTCAAGCTCAGTCACGCCAGCCAGCAACTCGCTTGGTACAACCTCGGCGCCGGCATTCCCGATGCCGACGCCTACACGCTCAGCAATGTGCGCACCTCCAGCAGCGGCGCCGGCAACGCGACCAATGTCGGCCTGACCGGCGCCGCCCTGCCCACCTCGCTGCTCGCGCCGCCCTACCGCGTCTACGCCATCGAGCCGCCCGTCACCTACCGCTGCGACTTGAACGCAAGGACGCTGACGCGCCATACCGGCTACGGCTTCAACGCCGTGCAGCCCGACCCGCCGTCCGGCGGCACGAGCGCTGTGCTGGCTCGCAACGTTTCGGCCTGCACCTTCAACTTCAACCCCGGCGCCGTCGCGGCCCGCTTTGCCCTCGTCACGCTGCAGATCACGCTGCAGGACCGCACCCCTCAGACCCCCGCCGAGGCCGCCCTGGTGGAGTCGGTGTCCCTCTACCACGCCGTCCATGTGGACAACCTGCCATGAGGACAGCGATGCGATCCCAGCGCGGCTTTGCGAACCGGAGTACCGGTTTGGCGTACCGGGGTACCGGTTTCACGATGATGTCCATGCTCTTCATCCTGGTGGCGCTGGCGGCCATGGGTGTGGCCCTGGCCTCGCTGAGCCAGCGCCAGCAGCTCGGCTCCGCCGGTGAGCTGGCGGCGGCCAAGGCCTACCAGTCGGCGCTGGCCGGCCTGGAATGGGGCAGCTTCCAGGTCCTGCGCGGCGGTGCTGCCCAGCCGGCCTGCTTCGCCGCCAAGAGCATCGCCCTGCCCGATCAGCTCTCCGACTTCACCGTCACGGTCACCTGCGTACGCACCCCCGCCGCCGGGACCGTCGTGGACGGCGACCTGACCCTGGCCTTCTACGAAGTGCAGGCCACCGCCTGCAACATCACGAGCGGCGGCGCCTGCCCCAACGCCGGCACCACCGAACCTGCATACGCCGAGCGCCAGCTCAGCCGCACCTTGTCGTACAAGACATGCACGCTGCCCGCCACCTCCTGCTGATCGCGCTCGCGCTGCTGTGCGGCCTGGCCCAGGCCGCGTCCAGCTACACCTTCCGCAGCGACAGCTATGCCTGGGAGACATCGGCCAACACCATCACCTGGGACCGCACCTGCACCAGCTACCCCGGTGACGACGACAAGGCGACGATCACCTTCACCGGCGGCTTCAAGTTCACCTTCGCCGGCACCGCCTACACCTCGGTGCGCGTGCTGACCAACGGCGGCCTGCAGTTCGGCACCGACACCGGCTTCTTTCGCACCTACACCAACACCACCCTGCCCGCCGGGGCGTCCGGGGCGCAGAGCGGCTGCACGAACGCGGCCACCACCAACGTCATCCTGGCCTACTGGACCGACCTCGACCCCAGCCGCGCCGGCAGCGGCGGCGTGACCTGGGAGCAGAAGGGCACGGCGCCCAACCGCTATGTCGTCGTGTCCTGGAACGGCGTCTACCAATACAACACCAGCACGCCCTACACCTTCCAGATCATCCTGTTCGAAAACGGCGAGTTCAAATACCAGTACGGCAACGCCAATGCCAGCGGCTCCAACGCCACCATCGGCGTGCAGGTCAGCAGCACCGACACCACCCAGTACTCCTACAACAGCGGCTACAACGCCAACGGCAGTGCCATCCGGTGGTTCGTGCCCAACGGCACGCCGACCCGCCGCGCCGAGTACCGCTTTGACGAGTACAGCTACAGCGGCCGCGTCGGCGAGGTCGCCGACAGCACCGCCAACAGCAACAACGGCGTGCGTGCCGGCACGGCCACCACCGTGGCGGGCGGCTATGTCTGCCGCGGCCTCAGCATCCCGAGCAACACGACGAGCACGAGCAGCGCCGTCGACACGCTGCTGGACGTCAACTCCGCCATCGGCGACAGCGGCGCCGTGACCTTCTGGTATGCCGCCAACACGACCTGGAGCAGCGGCGCCGCCATGCTGCTGGACGCCACGACGTCGACGAGCCGGCCCTTCTTCCTGGTGCGCCAGAGCGACGGCTCGCTGCGCGCGACGCTCTCCGACGGCAATGGCACGCTGCTGTCTGCCACCACCGCCGCGCAGGTCGTCACCGCCGGCACCTGGAAGCACATCGCCATCAGCTGGCGCCTGGCGGCCGGCGCCGGCCAGAGCAGCCTGCGCATCTACATCAACGGCCTGCAGGTCGGCGCCGCCAGCGCCACGACGACGGGCAGCCTGGACAACAGCATCGGCACCCTCTTCGTCGGCGACAACCGCAGCACGACGGCGCCCACCAACGGCACGCTCAACTCGGCCAACGGCACCATCGACGAGATGCGGGTCTACAACTACGACATCAGCGCCGTCGAGCTGACAGCCGACATGGCGCCGACCCACAGCTGCCCGCCGCCGCTGGATCACATCGAGGCCTTGCCCAGCGCCGCCATCGCCAGCACCTGCGCGCCCACCACCGTCACCGTGCGGGCCTGCAGCGACGCCGCCTGCAACACCGTCATGACGGGCTACACGGGCACCGTCAACCTCAGCACCTCCAGCAACCGTGGCGACTGGGCGCTGGGCTCGGGGCCCATTCCCCTCGGTGTGCTGACGCCCGGCACGCCGGGCAGCGGCAACGCCAGCTACCGCTTCGTCGCCACCGACTTCGGCGTCGCCAGGTTGCAGCTCTCGCACAGCCTGGCCCAGTCGGTCCGGGTCACGGCGGTGGACAGCCTCACGCCGAGCACGACGACGACGTCGACCGCCATTCAGTTCAACAACAACGCCTTTGTGTGGGCCGAGGACCTGAGCAGCAAGATAGCCGGCAGCAACATCGCCGTGGCCGGCCGTCCGCACGACCTGCAGGTCTCGCTGATCAAGAAGGACCCGAGCACCGGCAGCTGCGGCGTCGCCACCGACTTCAGCGGCACGCGCAACATGAAGCTGTGGCGCACCGACAGCAGCGGCAGCTGGACGGCGCCGACCATCGTCACGCCCGCACTCACGGTGCCCGCCACGCGGCCATCCAGCAACAACCTCGCCCTCGCCTTCACGGCGGGGGTGGCCACACTGAATCTCGGCACGACCGACGTCGGCCAGTACACCCTCAACCTGGACGACGACTCCCTCGCCTATGCCAGCGCCACCATCAGCGGCAGCCTCGGCCCGCTGACCGTGCGACCCTTCGCCATCGGCGTCAGCGGCCTGACGCTGGCCGGCACCGCCAACCCCGGCGGCAGCAATGCGAACGACACCGTCTTCGGCAGGGCCGGCGCCAGCTTCTCGGCGACCGTGGCCGCCTACCGCTGGAGCGCCAGTGCCGACAGCGGCGGCGACGGCGTGCCCGATGCCGCCTCCACCCTGGCCCAGGTCAGCGCCAGCGGCCTGACCGCGAGCTTCAACAGCAGCGTCAACCTGACCCCCGTGGCCGCCTCGCAGACGCCCGCGGGCGGCGTGCTCGGCAGCCTCAGCAACAACGTCGTCAGCGGCTTCTCCGGGGGCACGGTCACCGTCGCCAACCTGGCCTACAGCGAGGTCGGCAGCTTCCAGCTCAACACCAGCGCCGTGGTTGGCAACTTCCTGGCCAGCGGCCTGGCACTGGATGCCGTGGTGTTCAATGCCAGCGGCAGCGCCCAGCAGACCCGTGTCGGCCGCTTCATCCCGGCGGGCTTCGCCGTCAGCGGCGCGGCCTTCACCCACCGCAGCGCCATGGCCTGCGTGCCGGCCTCCGCCTTCAGCTACCTGGGCGAGGACATCGGCGTCGCCTTCACGCTGACGGCCCAGAACGCCGCCGGCGCGACGACACAGAACTACACCGGCGCCTTTGCCAAGCTCGTCCCCGCGACGCCAGCGACCCACAACTTCGCTGGCATTTCCGGCACGACGATGTTCAGGGCGGCCCAGTACACCCTGTCCAACGGCGCCGGCGTCTGGAACAACGGCGTCGCGAACGTCAGCTTCACCGTCAACATGACGCGCGGCGCCGCGCCGGTCGGGCCTTTCAATGCCGCGCAGTTCGGCATTGCGTCGACGGAGCCCACGACGGGCGACGGCGTCGGCATGCTGGCCTTCAACCTCGACACTGACCATCCCGCGAACGTTGCTGACAGCACATTGCTCGGGCAAATCCCCCTGCGCTATGGTCGGCTGCGCCTACAAAATGGCATGAGCGCCGCTGACCGCACGCTGAGCCTGCCGCTGACCGCCCAATACTGGGACAGCGTCACCAACACCTACAAGATCAACGAATTGGATTCCTGCACCCGCGTCACCGCTGCCAATCTCAGCTTCGGCAACTTCCGCAGGACGCTCGCGGCCGCCGACGCCGTCATGAATCCGAATTCGGTCACCGTGAACCCGGTGGGCAATACCTTCATCACGTTCAACCGACCCAGCGCCGGCCATGTAGGCAGCATGGACGTCGCCATCGCACTGGGTGTCGGCGCCAATCCGAGCGACAGCTCCTGCATGCCGGCCGGCTGGCGCACGACTGCCGCCACGACCGGTGCCAACCTGGCCGCCCTGCGCGGCGCCTGGTGCGCCGGCAACAGTGACCCCAGCGCCCGCGCCACCTGGGGCCTTTACCGCGGCAGCAACGGCGTCGTCTACCAAAGGGAAAACTACTGATGCGTTGGCCCTGGTCCCCCAGCCGAAGCGGCCAGCGCCTGCTGCTGCGCCGTGTTGGCGAGCAGCACGCCTTCGTGCTGACCGACGGCCCGCCCGGTGATGATCCCGCCCGGCTGCTGCGCTGGGGCCTGCTGCCCGAGGCAAGACCCGTCCCCGCCGGCGACGCCATCGCGCTGCTGGACCCGGCGGACTACCAGATCCTCAAGGTCGACACGCCCAGCGTGCCGCCGGAGGAGCTGAAGGCCGCGGCGCGCTGGCAGATCAAGGAGATGGTCGACGTCGACGTGGCGGAACTGACGCTGGACGTCATGCACGTCGGCGGCGACGTCGAGCGGGCCCAGCGCCAGCTCTTCGTCATCGCCGCCCGCAACAGCGCCATCAAGGCGCTGACCGACGGCGCCGCGCCCATCAGCGACAACATCGCCATCGTCGACGTCTGGGAAACGGCCCTGCGCAATCTGCTGGCCGTGCAGACCCGCGCCGACGACCTGGCCGCACGCGCCTGCGCCGCCGTCCACATCGACGAGCGCCACTGCCTGCTCGTCGTCTGCGCCGGTGACGAGCTTTTCTACACGCGCCGCCTCGAAGGCGATGCCGGCCTGCTGGCCCGGGCGCGCGGCGAGCAGCCCGACGCTGGCGTCGCCGAGCTGCCGCTGGGCTTCGAATACCAGCCCGGCGGCACCTTCGACGCCAGCACCACCCAGGAGTCGCCGCTGGTCGTCGAGCTGCAACGCTCCATCGACGTCTGGGAGCGCAGCTGGCCGGAGCTGCCGCTGGCGCGCCTGTACGTCATCACGGCCGAACATGGCGCCGAAGTCGCGACGCTGATCCAGCGCGAACTCGGCCAGCGCACCGTGGCCCTGGACCCGCTGAAAGCCTTCGCGCCGCAGGCCCCGGCTCCCGAGGGCGACGCCGCCAAGGCCCTCGGCGCCTGCCTGCCGCTGCTGGGCGCCGCCCTGCGCACGGAGACAAGAAAACTGTGATGCCCCCACGCTCACTTCATTCGCTGCCCCCCGAGGGGGCGCCAGTGCCGTTCGGGCGGCCGGGCGGGCACTGCTGATGGCCCAGCAAATCAATCTGCTCACGCCCATCCTGCTGGCACCCAAGCGCTATTTCTCGGCGCTGACGCTGGTGCAGGCGACCGGCCTGCTGTGCCTGGCCGGCCTGGCGACGACGTTGTGGCTGCAGCAGCGCGACCGCAGCGCCGAGCTGGAACACCAAGCCGTCCTGGCCCAGTACGCCACTGAACGCCAGCAACTGATGGTGGCCAGGGCCAACCTGCCCGCCCCGCTGGACGCAGCCACCGTGCAGCAGCAATTGCTGCCGCTGGAGGCGGGCAATGCCGACCGCCGCGCCCTGCTGCAGGTGCTGGGCCACGATGCGGCCGGGCAGCGCCATTCCGATCTGCTGGCGCTGATTGCCCGCACCCTGCCCGAGCCGGCCTGGCTCAGCGAGCTGCGCTACACACCGGGCCGCGTCGAACTCGTCGGCGGCACGCTGGACACGGCCGTGCTGCGGCCCTGGCTGGCCAAGCTCTCGGCCCACCCGCTGCTGGCCGGCCAGGAACTGTCGGCCCTGCGCGTCGAGCGCCTGGGGGCGCCGGGCACCGAGACCAGCAACAACCCGCTGCTGACACGTGGCAGCCCGCTGGCCGGCAGCAGCCTGCCGGTCTGGGCCTTCCGCGTCGTCAGCGCGCCGGCCCAGGCGGCGGCCGCTGCATCCGGAGCGACGCGATGAAGGCTCAGACCCCCATCGATCTCGCGCTGCTGCGCCGGCGCCTGGCGCCCCTGCTGCAGCGCTGGGAGCGCCAGGCCAAGCGCATCGACGCCCTCAGCCTGCGCGAGCGCGCCATCCTCTTCCTCAGCATCGTGGCCGTGCTGGTCCTGCTGTTCGACAACTACGTGCTGTCGCCGCAGTCCGCCCGCGCCAAGCTGCGCAGCGACGCCCAGGCCCAGCAGGCCACCGAGATCCGCAAGCTGCGCGAAGAGTTCATCGCCGCCAGCGGCAGCAGCGCCGCCAGCCCCGCCGCGCAATTGCAGGCCCAGCTCGAAGCCGCCCRCAACGAACGCCACCGCCTGGACAGCGTGCTGCGCCAGGCCAGCGCCGTCAACCCGGCCGAGGGCCTGTCGGCCCTGCTGCAGCGCGTGCTGGCCCAGCAGCCCGGCCTGGTGCTGGAGCGGCTGACGCTGCTGGAAGACACGCCTGTCACCCTGCCGTCGGCCTCGGTGTCGGTCGTGGCCATGGTGACCGGCGCTTCCGCGCCTGCTGCACCGGTCGCTCCGCAACGCCCCGTGCTGCCCGCCATGCCGGGCATGGCCTGGCAGGGTGTCGAGTTGCAGCTGCAAGGCAGCTATCGCGACACGCAGCGCTATCTGCAGGCCCTGGAGCACGAACTGCCGGCCCTGCGCTGGGGCGAGATGCGCCTGGGCAGCAACGGCCCCAACGAAGCGCCGCGCCTGCTGGCCCAGATCTATCTGCTGAAGGTGCAGCCATGAAAGCGGCATTTCTCGCCCTGCTGCTGGCCGCCGCCCAGGCCCAGGCCGCCGACGAGCCCACGCGCGACCCGACGGCCTGGCCGCCCGCCTTGCGCAGCGCCATGGCGGCCGCCTCGGCCGCGTCGGCGGCGTCCGGCGTCGAGCCCGTCGAGAACGCCATCCGCCATGTCGTTTTCGCCGGCGGCCGGGCCTATGTGGTGCAACGCGGCCGCCGCTATGGCGTCGGCGAACAGATCGAAGGCGCGCGCATCGAGCGCATCACCGAACAGGCCGTCTGGCTGCGCGAGGCCGGCCAGGTCCGGCGCGAGCCGCTGTACGGTGGCGTCGAGAAGCGCCCGCCCCCGGAAGCCGCAGCCGCGGCCTCCGGTGTCAAGAAATCCAAGGAGAAGCCATGAAGGCCCCCGTCCAACGACTCCTGCTGACGAGCATCGCCGCGGCGCTGCTGGCAGGACTGTCTGGTTGTGCCGACAAGCCGCTGCGCGTGGCCCAGCCCAGCCAGGCCCTGCGCGAGGAACTGCAGGCCCAGCGCGCCGCGCCACCGGCCTCGGCCGCATCCAGCGCGCCCGCGCCGGCCGTCGTGGCCACACCGGTGCCGGCCCCCTACCCGGCACTGCCGCCGGAACCGCGCTTTGACCTCATCGTCAATGGCGCACCGGCCCGCGACGTCTTCCTGTCCCTGGTGAGCGACACGCGCTACAGCATGCTCGTGCACCCCAGCGTGTCGGGCCAGCTGTCGGTCACGCTCAAGGGCGTCACGCTGCGCGAATCGCTGGACGCCATCCGCGACGTCTACGGCTTCGACTATTCCATCGACGGCCGCCGCATCACCGTCTTCCCGCCCGCGCTGCAGACGCGCGTCTTCACGATCAACGCCCTGGCCCTGCAGCGCAGCGGCCGCAGCGACGTGCGCGTCAGCTCCGGCGCCGCACCGGCCAGCACGCCCAACAACACCGGCAGCGGCGGCAACACGCCCACCGGCAGCAATGGCAGCAACGGCAGCAGCAACACCGTGCTGCAGCAGGACAGCACCCAGCTCAGCACCAAGGTCAGCAGCGACTTCTGGGCCGAGACGACGAATGCCTTGAAGGCCCTGGTCGGCAACGGCGATGGCCGCACCGTCATCGTCAGCCCGCAGACCGGCACGGTCGCCGTGCGCGCCATGCCCGACGAACTGCGCCATGTCGAGGCCTGGCTGAAGGCGACGCGCATCGCCGTCGAGCGCCAGGTCATGCTGGAGGCCAAGATCGTCGAGGTCGAACTGCGCGAGGGCTACCAGAGCGGCATCGACTGGTCGCGCATCGGCGAACGAACCAGCATCGGCCAGACCAGCGTCAACCCGTCCATCCCGACCGGCGTCAGCACCATCATCAACCCGCTGGTCAGCAACTCGCGCGGCTTCCCCGTGCTGTCCACCGGCACGCAGAGCCCGGCCTGGCCCGACCTCATCCCGCTGCCCTCGGCGGGCGGCGGCACCCTCGGGCTGGCGCTCGCCCGCGGCGGCTTCCAGGCGCTGCTGGCCTTCGTCGAGAGCCATGGCGACACGCAGATCCTGTCCAGCCCGCGCATCGCGACGCTGAACAACCAGAAGGCCGTGCTGAAGGTCGGCACCGACGACTACTTCATCACCGGCATCAGCGGCAGCAACAGCGGCAGCAACAACGGCACGACCGGCACCAACGGCACGACCAACCAGATCCCGACGCTGACGCTGACGCCCTTCTTCAGCGGCATCGCGCTGGACGTGACGCCGCAGATCGACGCGGCCGACATGATCACGCTGCACATCCACCCCTCGGTGTCCAACGTGACCGAGAAGATCAAGCAGGTCGACCTCGGTTCGGTGGGCAACTTCCGCCTGCCGCTGGCCAGTGCCAGCGTCAACGAGAGCGACACCGTCGTGCGCATCCCCGACGGCCATATCGTCGCCATCGGCGGCCTGATGCAGATGGAAGCGACCCGCCGCGGCTCCGGCGTGCCGGGCGCCGACAGCAACCCGCTGACGTCGATGCTGTTTGGCAACCGCGCCAACAACGGCCGCAAGCGCGAGCTCGTCGTCCTCATCAAGCCCAGCATCATCCGCAGCGCGGAGGACTGGGAGCAGCACAACCGCCTCGTCAGCCAGTCCCTGGACGACACGGAAGGCCGCTCGCGGCGCGTGATCAGGCTGGACGGGTCGGCGGCAGACTCGCCGAAGTGAGACCTCTGCCGACGCGGTTCAACCCAGCGTCGGCGCCTTCCTAGGCGTCCTCAGGATCGGGATCGCAGACGCGCCGGTTCGGGTCGGCGCCGATGGCCGCGCGCTTGCGAGCCTGCGCCTGCTGCTGCTCCGCGTCCTCCTCTTTCGGGAACTGCTTGGTCTGGATGATCTCGGTCTGCAGGACCTTGGTGTCAATGAAGGACGTCGGATATGCATGCTCGGCATCCCCGTCTGCCGCCTTGGTCTGGCTCAGCAGCGTGGCGAAGTTGCAGGCAAGGATCTTCATCGAATGGCCGCTGGCAGCATTGCGCTTGCCGAACTGCACGCCGATGTCGTGCCGCCCATAGCGCGCCGAGGTCGTCGATGTCGAGACGAAGCGCGGCGCCTCCAGGAACTCCCCGCCGTGATAGATCCTGTGGATGATGGGATAGGCCTGCCTGACGAGGCCTTCATGCCTCAGCCTCGTCCAATTCGTCACCGGGCTGGTGTTGAAGGTGAAAACCTCCTTGACGTCCTTCGACAGATAGCCCGCCTGCTGGGCAAGCCCGCCGCCCAGGGAGTGGCCCACCGCATAGATCTCGATCGCCTTGTTTTCGTCCTGCAGGCGCGCGATGAGCTGTGGAATATGGTCACGCGCCTCCCGGTACTGGCTGGACTCAAGGCCAAACGCCGCGGCAAAGCTGGTGCTCCAATCGGAGAGCCATTGGCCTGATCGGTTCTCCGTACCTCTGAAGGCAATCACGGCCTTGGTGATGCGGCCCGGCTTGTCTTCCTGCTCCGGCTTCTCGCGGTAGACATAGGTCTCGTAGAACAGGCCGTTCTCGCTGTTGCGGCACGGCGGCTCGGCATCGCCCGCAGGCGCCCAGCGCTCCCAACCTTGCCTGTCGTCGGCCGATCTCGGCATGCCGCGCAGGCGATTGCCCTTCCAGCCATCCTTGAGATAGTCGCACGCCTCACGGTCGCGCTGGCCATCCGGCAGCGTCAGCTCGCGACGATAGGCCGTCTCGGCAAACAAGGCCATGAGGCCGAAGCGCTTGGCTGCATCCACCAGGTAGCGGTCCTGGCGAAAGACGGCTTCGGTGGTGTCGTTATGCGCGTCATGCGACTTGCTGTCGGCGTCCCACGTCTTCAACGCACCGCAGCCCGTCGTGACCAGCACGATGGCGACGACGGCCCACAGCGTGGCCCTGGAAAAAATCCGTTTGAGCAGTTTCATGCATCTCTCCCTGGGTGCAGGGCGCCATACGTCGTGGCACCACAGTCGCCGCACAGGCTAGCTCAGCATCACCCGGCTCGCATCGGTGTTCCGCCTGAGACGGCGGCAGGCGGCACGTCACCAATCCGCTTCCATGGTGCCGCCGTGCACCTGCATGCTCCTGTCCGTGTAGCAATGGACTTCGAACGGGTTGCCGTCCGGGTCCTGCAGCCAGATCTGCCAGGTGAAGTCACCACCCAATTTCTTGGGTGTGTAGGCCACGCCCTGGGCATCGAGATGCGCCATCAGGCCCTCCAGGTCCTGGGTCTCCAGGCAGAAGTGGGCGATGCCGTTGTTCACCACCGGACCACGGCCTGGCTCCTCGAACAGTTCGAGATAGCACTGCTCCGCGACCTGCAGATAGCGGCCGAAGTCCCTGCCTTTGCGGGTGAAGTGGAAGACTTCGGTGAAGCCCAGCTTCGCGTAGTAGTCCAGCGAGCGCGACAGCTCGGTCACATGCAGGCAGACATGGGCAATGCGCTGGAAATGCATGCTGGCTGCTCCGTCAACGCACTGCCGGCAAGGCGCCCGGCAGATGCGTCGCCTCCCAGCCCAGCAGCTTGCGCAGATCCGCGGCAACCGGCAGCGGCTGCACGCCGTCGGGCACCCGCGCGAGCTCGAAGCGGCGCAGCTCCGGGCTGCTGAACACGGCGCCGTCGTAGGCCAGCAGCGCCCTGCCCCGGGCCTCGACGCCCGGCACCGCCTGGCGGAAGGCATCGAGGTCGCCAAAGCCCGTCTGGCAGGCTGCGCCCGTCACCGGCGCCCAATGGACCAGGGGCTGCCCCGTGCCGGCACGCAGATAGACATTGCCATCGACGCGGCTCGCCATCGCCTCGGTGACCTTGCCGCAGGTGACGGCCGCCTGCTCGACGCGCAGCAGCGGCCCCTTGACACTGGCATCGGCCACCAGCAGATTGGCCTCGAAGACATGGCCGACGCGCTCGTTGACGTCGGGCCCGGTCTGCGGATGCCAGCCGAAGTGGTCGCCCTGGGCGCTGCGCTCGTTGCGGTCGATCAGCACCGGCGAA
This sequence comes from Roseateles sp. P2_H4, assembly GCF_056403315.1. Classification (NCBI taxonomy): domain Bacteria; kingdom Pseudomonadati; phylum Pseudomonadota; class Betaproteobacteria; order Burkholderiales; family Sphaerotilaceae; genus Roseateles; species Roseateles sp. P2_H4. The sequence goes on from NZ_JBFUFR010000006.1 coordinate 56,326, forward strand.
TTGACGAAGGTGTTGTGCACGACCTTGGCGCCCGCGCTGTTCAGCACGCGGATGCCCTGCTGGTTGTTGACGAAGACATTGCCGGCCACCGTGACGCCCTTCGAGATCTCGAAGAAGAGGCCGGCCTGCGTGCCTTCGACGTAGTTGTTGACGAAGACGCCGTCGTGGTTGCCGACGTCGTACCAGACCCCGTTGGAATTGGGCTGCTCGACGATGAGGTTGTCGCGCACGGTGACGCGGTTGGACTGATTGAAGATCTTCACCGCGGCCGGGAAGTAGCCGGTCAGCTTCTCGACGTTGTTGCGCCGGATCAGGTTGCGCTCCAGCAGCACGTCGGACGAGCCGATGACATAGATGCCCTCGGTGCTGGTGTCGCTGATCAGCGAGTTGCGGATGACGAGCCTGTCGCCGCGGAAATAGCCGGCCACGCGCGAGCAATGGCTGATGGTGACGTTCTCCAGCAGCGTGCCGACGACCTCCTTGCCATGCTCGGCCTCGGGGGTCGGACCGACGGGGTCGTCGGTGGGTTCTTCCGACACCTTGGTGGACGGCTTCTTGCCCTCGATGTCGATGGCGCGGTAGGCGTATTGCGTGAAGGTCAGGCCGCGCAGCGTCGGGCCCTTGCGGTCGGAAGCCTTGCCGTGCACGGCGCGCGAGGGGCGGTGCAGCGCGATGTCATGGGCCGTGATCTCGACCAGATGGCCGGCCGGGTTGGTGCCGATGTAGACATGGCCCTTGTCGTAGTCGACGAAGAAGCCCTTGGTGCCGACCTCGCCCTCCCAGCCCACCGACTGCAGGGCCTCGCCGTCGACGAAGACCATGTCATTGTTGAAGCGGTGCAGCGGCGTCTTCATGCCTTCGCGCTCACGCTGCCACCAGCCCATGGGCTGGGCCGGGAACAGCGTCGCCCACCTGGTGCGCCAGAGGTTGTTGCCCAGGTTCTGCCAGTCGGCGGCCACCCGGGTGCCTTTCAAGACGGGAACTTCGTCCAGATAGGGCTGGATGGTGATGCCCTGGTTGAGCTGCAGGCCGCCAGTGCGGTAGGTGCCGCCGCGCATGACGATGGCGTCGCCGGTGACGACGCGGGTGATGGCCGACTCGATGGACGTCGGCGCGTTGATCGATGCGCCGGACGCTTCGGCCTTGCCGTCGGGCGCCACGAAATAGACGTGGGCCGCCTTGGGCATCGCATAGCGCTGCGGTACGGGGCCATAGGGGCCGCCCGAGGGCTGGGCGATGGCGCTGGTACCCAACAGTTGCAGGGCCAGCAGTCCAAGGGCGCCGACCCAGCGGCGGATGGGAAGCGAGGAAGTCATGCAGTCTCCAGGCGCCAAAGGTAGCGCTACCAATTCTTGTGGGCCGCACGCTACCACGTCTTGAGACTGCTTTCCTCCCTCAGCGCGCCTTGGGCCCCACCAGGCCCAGGGCCAGCGCGATGCCGACCAGCACGATGGCGCCACCGGCCACCATCTGGGCCGTGATGGCCTCCTGCAGGAAGATGGCGCCCCACAGGATGGCGAACAGCGGGATCAGGAAGGTGACCGACACCGCATTGGTCGGCCCGACCCGGCTCATCAGGCGAAAATACAGGATGTAGGCCAGGGCCGTGCACAGGCCGGCCAGGGCCAGGGCGGCGCCCCAGGCGCCACCGCTGGGCATGGCCGCGGGCCAGAGCCAGGCGGCCGGCAAGGCCAGCAGCAGCGCCGCGGCGAACTGGCTGCCCGTGGCGACGGCCAGCGGCGACGCGCCGGTCAGGTAGCGCTTGGTCGCGTTTGCCGCGACGCCATAGCAGAGCGTCGCCGTCGCGCAGGCCAGCACGGCAAGCAGGCCGGAATGATCTTCTTCGCCGGCCTTGAAGCTGGCCTTGTCCCAGGCCAGGAAGGCCACGCCGGCAAAGCCGATGACGAGGCCGAGCACGCGCCAGGGCGTCAGCCCCTGGCGCAGCCAGACGAAGGCGACGACGGCCGTCCACAGCGGCGTCGTCGCGTTGACGATGCTGGACAGGCCCGCCGTGATGGACAGGGCCGCGTAGGAGAACAGCGCGAACGGGATGGCGCTGTTCAGCGCGCCGACGATGAGCAGGCCCTTCCAGTGCTTGCGCAGTTCGGCCAGGTTGCCGCGCGAGGCCAGCAGCGGGATCAGCATGGCGCTGGCCAGGCCGACGCGCACGGCCGCGAGCGCAATGGGCCCGAACTCATGGGCGCCCAGGCGCATGAAGAGAAAGGACGCGCCCCACAGGGCCGCGAGCAGGACGAGTTCGCCGATGTCGAAAGCCTTCATGCCGTGGCGCCCTCCAGGCTCAGCAAGGCCTTCTTGCGCTCCAGCCCGCCGGCGTAACCGGTCAAGGAGCCGTCGGCGCCAACGACGCGGTGGCAGGGAATCAGTACCGAGATGGGATTGCGCCCCACAGCGGCGCCGAGGGCCCTTGCCGCCTGCGCTCGACCCAGGCGTTCGGCCAGATGGCCATAGGTGTCCGACGCGCCTGGCGCGATCTCCAACAGGGCCTGCCAGACCTCGCGCTGGAAGGCCGTGCCGGCCGGGTCCAGCGGTGGCAGTGTGAAGGCGCGGCCGGCGAAATAGGCCTTGAGGGCGGCTTCGGTGGCCGACAGCACGGCGTCATGACCATCGTCCTCGGGCACGCCCAGCGGCCCGGGGTGATGCTTCTGGCCGTCGAACCAGAGGCCCGACAGGCCGGTGGCGCTGCGCGCCGCCGTCAGCGGGCCGAGGGGCGTCGCGATGCGGCGCTGCAGGATGTGATGGTGGCTCATGAATGTCTCCAGAGGTGCAGGACGGCGTAGCTGCGGAAGGGGCGATAGCGCTCCGCGGCTTCGAGATAGGCCTTGGGCGAGACGAGGTCGCCGCCGGCGCTGAGCGCCTTGCGCAGCACCACGTCGCCGGGCGGGAAGGCATCGGGCCAGCTCCAGCCGCGCATCAGCATGTAGCTGGCCGTCCAGGGGCCGATGCCGGGGATGGCGGTCAACTCCGCCGTGGCCGCATCGGGCGAGCCCTCGCGGCGCGCAAAGGCCAGCGTCGGCCAGGCTTGCGCCAGCGCGATGAGGCTGTCGGCGCGGCGGCCGATGATGCCCAGCGACGCGATGTCGTCGCGGGTCGCGGTGGCGATGCGCTCCGGTGTCGGGAAGAGGCGCTGGCAGCCCTCGGGGGCATCCGGCAAGGCTTCGCCAAAGCGATCGACAAAACGGCCTGCCAGCGTCCGCGCAGCGGCCACGGTGACCTGCTGGCCCAACACGGCGCGCACGGTCAATTCGAAGCGATCCAGGCAACCCGGCAGGCGCTGGCCCGGCACGCCACTCTCGCCCAGGGCCGTGGCGATGGTCTCGGGGTCGGCATCCAGGTCCAGCCAGCGCCGCAGCAGCGGCAACAGCGAGCCGACGGCAGGCCACAGCGTGGGCGAGAGCTCGACGCCGACCTCGCCCGGCTTGTCGAAGCGCACGCGCAGCCAGCCGGCATGGCGGTCACCGGCATGCATCAGGGCCAGGCTGCGCGTGACGCCGCCCTCCCCCACGCTTTCGACACCGGCGATGGCGCGTGGCGCCAGGAAGGCGAGGACGCCGGCCACGTCATAGGGTTGGCGGTAGCTCAGCCGCAGCCGGGACATGGACGCCGCCCCGCCGCCCTCCCGGCGCAGGGCCGTGGGCTGCAGGCGGTAATGCTCGATGAAGGCGGCATTGAAGCGGCGCAGGCTGGCGAAACCGGCCGCGAAGGCGATCTCGCTGACGGGCAGCGTGCTGTCGGTCAGCAGGGCCTTGGCGAGCAAGAGGCGGCGTGTCTGCAGGTATTGCAGCGGCGAGACGCCATGCTCGGCCTGGAAGATGCGGCGCAGGTGGCGGCTCGTGATGCCGAGATGGGCCGCCAGGTCTTCGACGCTGGCTTCGGCGTCGTCGCAGGCGTCCAGCCAGGCGGCGGCCTGCTGGGCGAGCGTGCGCGAGGCGTCCATCGTCGTCCATGGCAGGGCGCGCGGCGCCAGTTCGGGCCGGCACTTCATGCAGGGCCGAAAGCGTTCGGCCTCGGCCTGGGCGGCCGTCGAGAAGAAGCGGCAGTTCTCCCGCCGCGGCAGGCGGACACGGCAGACGGGGCGGCAGTAGATGCCGGTCGACGTGACGCCGACGTAGAGCCGGCCGTCGAAGCGGACGTCGTGCGACTGGAGCACGGCGTAGGCGGCTTCGGGGGGCAGGAGTTCGGAGGACATGCAGCCAGTCTAGGCCGCGGCCCTGCCAGATCCTGGCAGTTTTCGGACATGCCCCTAAAGGCCGGCGCCTGGCTCAGTGGATGTAACGGCGACGGATGCGGGCGACCGTGCCGTCTTCCTCCAGTTGGCGGAAGGCGCCCACCCAGCGCTGCGCCTCCGCGGCATCCAGGTTCGGCGAGGCCGCCAGGTAGAGCGTCGCCTCGCCCAGCGTCGTCTGCAGGACGAACAGCATGCGGGGCTGGGCGTACTGGTCCATCGCCGACTCGAGCATGGGCGTGCCGGCATAGACGGCATCCAGTGCATGCCCGCGCAACTGGCGCAGCAGGTCGCGGTAGTCCTTGGACTCGATGAGGGTCGTGAACCCCTCGGCCCGCAGATTGGCCGCGATGGGCGAGCCGCGCAGCACGCCGACGCGCATGCCGCGCAATTGGTCGAGGTCCAGGCGCGATTCGGTCGCGAGGGTGTAGAGGCCATAGCGCACCGTCATCAGCGGGGCCAGCCACTGGAAGCGCGTCTCGCGGTCGGGCGTGCGCGCGAGCGGGAAGACGCCGTAGTGCCCACCCTGCTCGGCCATGCGGACCGCCCGCGCCCAGGGCAGGTATTGCACGGTTTCCGGGCGGCCCAGGCGCTGCGCCATCGCCATCACCAGTTCATGCCCGAAACCGCGCGGCCCGCCGGGCGTCGACCAGGCGAAGGGCGGCAAGTCCCCCGCCACCCATTCCAGCTGCGGCCCAGCCTGCGCCGTGCCCAGCAGGGATGCCGGGGCAACGAGCAACAGGCAGCGGCGTGACAGGGGCATGGGCCGACTCTAGCGCCAGCCCATCGGCCCTACATCGCCTTGAACAGATGGACGTAGGCCCGGCTGACGGGCAGCTCCCTGGCCTGGCCGCGGACGCGCACGAAGAGCCGGCTCTGCTCGTCGCGGCGCGTCCCGGCGAGGTGGTCGAGGTTGATGATGGTGGAGCGGTGCACCTGCCAGAACCGGTCGGGGTCAAGCTGGCCGCTGAGCTCGAAGATGGGCGTGCGGATCAGGTGCTCGGCCGTCGCCGTCTGCACGACGGTGTATTTGTCGTCGGCGTGGAAGAACAGCACCTCTTCGACGGGGATCTGGTGCATCAGCTCGCCCTGGGCGGCGCGGATATAGCGCAGCCGCGCCGGTGCGGCTGCCATCGTCGCCACACCGGGCAGCAGGCGCTTGAGGGTCTCGGCCAATGCATCGTCGCTGGCTGGCGCAGCCTGCTGGCGCAAACGCGCCACGCAGGCCGCCAGGCGCTCGGCCTTCAGCGGCTTGAGCAGGTAATCGACGGCGCGCGCCTCGAAGGCCTCGATGGCGTACTGGTCATAGGCCGTCACGAAGACGACGCGCGTCGCGCCTTCGATGCCCTGGGCCACTTCCAGGCCGGTCAGGCCGGGCATCTGGATGTCGAGAAAGGCCAGGTCGGGCTCGAGCCCGGCAATCGCCTCGGCGGCCTCGACGCCGTTGGCGGCGGTCCTGACGATCTCCAGTTCGGGCCAGGCCTGGGCGAGCTGGGCCTTCAGATACTGGACCAGATGGGGTTCGTCGTCTGCGATCAGGGCTGTCGTCATGAGGTGTGGGTGGACAGAGGGAGCTGGATGCGCGCGAGGGTACCGCCGCCGTCGCGCGGCAGCAGTTCGAGCGTGGCGGAGGGACCGAAGCGGGCCTTCAGGCGCTCGCGGATGTTGTCGACGGCGACGCCATTGCCGCCGCGACGCCTGGGAGCATCGAGCCCTTGGCCGTCGTCGGCCACCTCGATCCACAGCCGGCCGTCGACCCGCCTGGCGCTGACGGTCACCGTGCCGCCCGCGATCTTGGGCTCCAGTCCATGGTGGATGGCGTTCTCGACCAGGGGCTGGGCCAGCAGCGGCGGCAGCGCCACCCCACCGAGATCGGCCGGCAGGGAGAGCTCTACCTTCAGGCGCTCACCCATGCGCAACTGCATCAGGCCGAGATAGGCCTCCAGCATTGCGAACTCCTGGGCCAGCGTCGTCGTGTCACCACGCAACTGGCCGAGGCTGGCGCGCAGATAGTCGGTGAAGCGCTCCAGCATCAGCTTCGCCCGCTCCGGGTCGAAATCGATGAGGCTTTGCACATTGGCCAGCGTGTTGAACAGGAAGTGCGGCTCGATCTGGCCCTGCAGCAGCTTCAGATGGGCCTCGGTGACGCGGGCCTGCAAGGCTTCCTGCTTCCAGCGGGCCCGATACCGCCAGCCCAGCACGACAGAGATCACCGCCGACACGATGAGGAACTGGCGCCAGAAGCCCAGGTTGCCCAGCATCTGCGGCAGGTTCTGGCCCGACCAGATGCGGTCGACGAACCACAGTCCGATGATGACGCCCAGCAAGGCGCAGGCGATCGACGCAACCGAATAGAACATGCCCGAGCGCCAATCGCGCCAGCCCGAAATGGTGTCCAGCCAGCGCTGCGGGGCCAGCTTCTCGAAGCCGCGGAAGCAGACGAAGAAGCTCACCATCACGCAGAAGCTGACGAGCAGATTGCCCGGCACCTGTTCCCGCCACCAGTCGGGCGCCCCCAGGTTGCCGCGCTGCAGCCCTGCCATGACGGCAAAGAAGGTGCCGAAGCCCAGCGTCCAGATCAGGTAGACCAGCAACCTGAAGCGAGCCCGATCGGGCCGGTGCTTCATCAGCACCCGCTGGTGGCGCAGGGCCTGGGCGAATTCCTCGGTGAATGTCATGGAGCGCGAGTGTAGGAAGGGCCACGGGCTTGACCCCTGGATGGGCGACGAATCGACAGCGCAGGCGACAAATGGAGAGCCACCGGCCCTGCCTACAATCCGCCGCGATTTCAAACCCAGTTTTCGAGGGCATTCCATGCAGGTCAACGCAACCATCTTCAAGGCCTATGACATCCGCGGCGTCGTCGGAACAACCTTGGACGAGCAGCTCGCCGAGCACCTGGGCCGCGCCTTCGGCACCGAAGCCAAGGCCCTGGGCGAGAAGGCCGTTGCCGTCGGCCGCGACGGCCGCCTGTCCGGCCCCGGCCTCGTTGCCGCGCTGATCCGCGGCCTGGCCAGCACTGGCCTGGACGTCGTCGACATCGGCGCCGTGACGACGCCCATGCTCTATTACGTCGCCGCCACGCGCATCAAGCACGGCTGCAACTCCGGCATCATGGTCACGGGCAGCCACAACCCAAAGGACTACAACGGCTTCAAGATGGTGCTCAAGGGCGCCGCCGTCTATGGCGAGCAGATCCAGGGCCTGCGTGAGCGCATCGAGGCCGAGGACTACGCCAAGGGCAAAGGGCGCGTCGGCAAGATGGACGTCGGCGCCGAGTACTCGGCTCGCATCGTCAGGGACTGCAAGCTGGCTCGCCCGATGAAGGTCGTCGTCGACAGCGGCAACGGCATTCCCGGCGCCTCGGCACCCGCCATCCTGCGCGCCCTGGGCTGCGAGGTCATCGACATCTTCTCGAAGGTGGACGGTGACTTCCCCAACCACCATCCCGATCCCTCGCGCCCCGAGAACCTCGAGGACCTGAAGAAGATCGTCCACGCCACCGGTGCCGAGCTGGGCCTGGCCTTCGACGGCGACGGCGACCGCCTCGGCATCGTCACCGCCGACGGCGAGATGATCATGCCGGACCGCCAGATCATGCTGCTGGCGGCCGACATCCTGAAGCGCAACAAGGGCGCCGAGATCATCTTCGACGTCAAGTGCACCCAGCGCCTGGCGCCGTGGATCAGGGAGCATGGCGGCAAGCCGCTGATGTGGATGACGGGCCATTCGCTGGCCAAGGCCAAGCTGAAGGAAACCGGCGCGCCGCTGGCCGGCGAGCTGTCGGGCCACATCTTCTTCGCCGAGCGCTGGTATGGCTTCGACGACGCGATGTACACGGCCGGCCGCATGCTGGAGATCCTGAGCCGCGACGCCGACCCGAGCGCGACGCTGAAGGCCCTGCCCAACAGCTTCAACACGCCCGAGATCAACGTGCCGTGCGCCGAAGGCGAGCACCACGAGGTCGTCAAGACGCTGAAGGCGCAGACGACGCTGGAGAGCTTCCCCGGTGCGACCGAGCTGATCACCATCGACGGCCTGCGCATCGAATACGCCGACGGTTTCGGCCTGATCCGCCCGTCCAACACGACGCCCGTGCTCGTGCTGCGCTTCGAAGGCCACACCCAGGCCGCGCTGGATCGCATCCAGCACGACGTGCTCGAACAGCTCAAGCTCGTGAAGCCTGACGCGACCTTCGCAGCCGGGCACTGAACGAATAACGGCCGCAGAGCCGATTCAAACCACACCCCAGGGAGAACCTCATGCCATTGATCGGAGGCCTGCACATCCTGATCGCGCTGTTCTGCGCGGTCCATGTCGTGCGCAGCGGCCAGCAGCTGTACTGGCTCTTCATCCTGTTCGCGTTTCCGCTGCTGGGCAGCCTGGTCTATTTCTTTGCCATCTACCTGCCCAACTCGCGGCTGGACCACGGCGCGCGCAAGGCCGTGTCGGCCGCCGCGCGGGCCATGGACCCGGGTCGTGACGTGCGCGAGGCGCGCATCGTCTACGACGTGTCGCCCTCGGCACAGAACCAGATGCGCCTGGCCGAAGCCCTGCTGAACGCCGGCGAGGCCAGGGAGGCGGCCGAGCTGTACGAGGGCACGTTGAAGGGGCCGTTCGCCAGCGACCCCGACCTGCGCTTCGGCGCCGTGCGCGCCCATGTCGAATGCCAGCGCTTCGACGCGGCGCTCAGCCATCTGCAGGTGCTCAAGGCCGAGCGGCCCGACTACCGGCCCGACCAGGTCCTGCTGCTGTTGGCGCGCTGTTTCGCCGGCACCGGCCGGCAGGCCGAGGCCCGCGAAAGCTTCGAGGCCGCCGTGCGCCAGTTCGGCAGCTTCGAGGCCAATGCCGAGTACTCGATCTGGGCGCTGGCCACCGGCGACGCCGCCACGGCCGCCCGCCTGCAGACCGAGATCGATCGCCAGGTGCAACTCTGGAACCCGGTCAGCCGCGAGCTGAACGCGCCAGTCATGCGCCGCCTGAGGGCCGCGCACGAGCTGGCCCGCAAGGGGGGGTGATGCCTGAGGGCCTCGCGCTGGCCCTGTACGCGACCGCGCTGCGGCTGCTGACGCCGTTCTACCTGCTGCGGCTGTGGCGGCGCGGCGCCAAGGAGGCGCCCTACCGCCATGCCCTGGGCGAAAGGCTGGGCCTCTACAAGGCCGCAGCCCAACCCGGGCGGCTGTGGATCCATGCCGTGTCGCTGGGCGAGACGCGTGCGGCCAGCGCCCTGATCGACGCCTTGCGCGCCCGCGACCCGGCGCTCCGGGTGCTGCTGACCCATTCCACCGCCACCGGCCACGAAGCCGGCCAGGCCCTCCTGGGGAAGGGCGATGCCCAGACCTGGCTACCCTATGACACCCCCGGCGCCGTGCGCCGCTTCCTGCGCCACTGGCAGCCGCGCGTGGGCGTGCTGATGGAAACCGAGGTCTGGCCGACGCTGCAGCGCGAGGCGGAGAAGGCTGGCCTGCCCATGGTGCTGGCGAATGCGCGCCTGTCCGAGAAGAGCCTGCGCCAGGGCCAACGGCTTGCCGCGCTGATGCAGCCGGCCGCACGCCGCATGACGCTGGCCCTGGCCCAGACCGAGGCCGATGCCGAGCGCATCCGCACCATGGGCACAGCTCGCGTTGAAGTGGCCGGCAACCTGAAGTACGACATCGCGATAGACCCGGCCCTGATCGCCCGCGGCCAGGTCTGGGCGGCTTTGCTGGGCCGCCCCGTGCTGATGCTGGCCGTCAGCCGTGAAGGCGAAGAAAAGGCGCTGCTGGACGAGTGGATCCTGCACCCCTCCCCTCGCCCGTTGCTGGCCATCGTGCCGCGTCACCCCCAGCGCTTCGACGAGATCGCCAGCCTCATCGAGGCCGCCGGCCTGACGCTGGCGCGCCGCAGCAACTGGGGCGACGAACCGCCTGAGCAGGCGCTGGCCGCCGATGTCTGGCTGGGCGACTCCATGCGCGAGATGCCGCTCTACTACGGCCTGGCCGGCGTCGCCCTGCTGGGCGGCAGCTTCGAGCCGCTGGGTGGCCAGAACCTCATCGAGGCCGCCGCCTGCGGCTGCCCGGTGCTGGCCGGGCCTCACACTTTCAATTTCGCCGAAGCGACCGAACTGGCCGTGGCGGCCGGCGCGGCGCTGCGCTGCGCCGATCTGTCCGAAGCCGTCGCCCGCGGCCTGGCCCTTTGCGACGACGTGGCGTCCCGCCGGGATATGGCCGCGCGCGCGCAGTTCTTTTCCCGAGCCCACCAGGGCGCGGCCGCCCGCATGGCGGCTGCCCTGCTTTCAAGCAGCACACGATGACTTCAGCACCCCTCGCCGCCCGAACCCGCTGGATGCTGCAATTCCTGTTCGTGCTGTCGGGGTGCGCGGCGCTGATCTACCAGTCCATCTGGACGCATTACCTCGGCCTGACGCTGGGCCATGCGGCCTATGCCCAGACCCTGGTGCTGATGATGTTCATGGGCGGCATGGCGCTGGGCGCCTGGGGCGTCAGCCGCATCACCGCGACGCTGCGCCGGCCCATCGCGCTCTATGCCGGCGCGGAAGCCCTGATCGGCGTTTTCGGCCTGGTCTTCCACACCATCTTCGTCGCCTACAGCGCCTACAGCCAGGACCGCGTGCTGCCAGCCTTGCAGAGCGCCGGTGCGGCCACGGCCTGGCAATGGCTGAGCGCGGCCGCCCTGATCGCGCCGCAGACGGTGCTGCTGGGGGCCACCTTCCCGCTGCTGGCCGTCGGTGTGCTGCGCCTGCCCGGCAGCCAGCAGGGGCAGACCCTGGGCGGCCTGTATTTCACCAACGGCATCGGTGCCGCCGCCGGTGCTCTCATCGCCACCTTCTGGCTGCTGCCCGCCGTCGGCATGCCGGGCGCGTTGCAGGCCGCGGCCTGGCTCAACCTCGCCGTGGCCGCAGCGAGCCTGGTCCTGAGCAAGGCCTGCCGCGAAGGCGGCGCCGTCGTCGTGGCTGAAGCTGCTGACGACGCGAAACCGGCGGGCGCAGGCCGTCTGCTGCCCGCCCTGCTGGTCGCCACCTTCTTGTCCAGCGCCGCCTCCTTCGCCTACGAGCTGGGCTGGGTGCGCATGCTCAACCAGGCGCTGGGCAGCAGCCTGCACAGCTTCGAGCTGATGCTGGCCGCCTTCATTGCCGGCCTCGCGCTGGGCGGCCTGTGGGTCAGGCGCGTGGGCGACCGCATCGCCGACCTGGTGCGCTACGCCGGCTTCGTACAGGTGGCGATGGGCCTGTGCGCGATCGCGTCCGTGGGCCTGCTGGGCAGCGCCTACAACTGGGTACCCTGGCTGCTGCAGGCACTGGCGCGCAGCGGTGCCGGCTACACCCTCTACAACGTGGCCACGGCCGGCATTGCCATCCTCATCATGGTGCCGGCGGCCTTCTTCGCCGGCATGACGCTGCCGCTGTTCACGGCCGCATTGCTGCGCCGCGGCGCCGGCGAGCGTGCCATCGGCCAGGTCTACGCGGCCAACACGCTGGGCGCCATCCTGGGCGTGCTGGTGGCGGCGCACTGGCTGATGCCGGCCCTGGGCGTCGGGTTGATGCTGCTGGTGGCCGCCAGCGCGGATTTCGTCATCGGCCTGTTCCTGCTGCGCGGGCTCAGCCCCGGCCGCTGGACCTTCGCCAACGTCGGCGCCGCGGCCCTCGGCGCCGTCGCGCTGGTCAGCATGCTGCTGTGGGGCCTGCCGGATCCCCTGCTGCAATCCGCCGGCGTCTTCCGCTACGGCAACACCGACACCCGCGGGCGCGAGCTGCTGTTCTACCGGGACGGCGCCACCGCCAGCATCTCGGTCGTGCGCAAGGACCAGCTCTCCATCATCTCGACGAACGGCAAGCCGGATGCGGGCTGGACCGACATCGGCCAGCCGCCCGCTGCCGACGAGATCACCATGCTGATGCTGGGCGCGCTGGCGCTGTCGGCCCATCCCCAGCCCCAGGACATCGCCGTCATCGGCTGGGGCTCCGGGCTCAGCACGCACACGCTGCTGGGCTCGGCTGCGCCGCGTCGCGTCGACAGCATCGAGATCGAACCTGCCATGTGGGAAGGCGCCAAGGCGCTGGGCACGCGCAATGTGCGCGCCTATGCCGATCCCCGCTCGCACGTCCACTTCGAGGATGCGCGGGAATTCTTCGCCCGCGGCCAGCAGCGCTATGACCTCGTCGTCTCCGAGCCCTCCAACCCCTGGGTCAGCGGCGTGGCCAGCCTGTTCACGCAGGAGTTCTACCGACGCGTGAAGAGCAGCCTCAAACCCGATGGCATGCTGGTGCAGTGGGTCCACGGCTATGAGATTTCCGACGCCCTGCTGGCGGAGATGGTCGCCGCGCTGATCAGCGAATTCCCCGGCAGCGAGCTCTATTTCGTCGACTCCACCGACCTGCTCATCGTCGCCCCGCTGGGCAAGCTGGGGCCGCTCAGCGACCTGCCCTGGCGCTCCAAGATGCTGTCGGCGGAACTCAAGCGCGTGGGCCTGCGCTCGCCGGCGGACCTGCAGGCGCGCCGCGTGGGCGGGCCGGCCGTGCTGCGCAGCTATGTGCGCCTGCAGTCGGCGCGCGCTCATTCGGACTACTTCCCGACCATCTCGCTGAACGCGCCGCAGCAGCGTTTCCAGGGCGCCCAGGCCACCTTGCTGCTGCGCCTGGCCACCGCGGGCCTGCCGGTGCTGCAGGTGCTGGACTGCCACGCGGCGCTGCCCGCCGCGGCCCGCCTCGGCCCTGCCGTCAACCATCCCATCCTGGAGGCGCGCGAGCATGCCGTCGCCGCCTTGCAGCGCTTCGAGGGCAGCAACCCCGGCCCCGACCACAGCGGCGACGGGCTGACGCGCCTCGTCGACGCCTTGCAGGCCCAGCGCAAGGGCGCCACGCCCTTCGACGAGGACAGTCTGCTGATCTATGTCGCCAACCTGGCCTACGCGGTGCTCGGCCATGTCGATGGCGCCGACCAGCAGGCACTGTGGGATGTCGCAGCCTGGCGGCGCGCGCGACCCGAGCTGTCGCCGCGGATGGTCCAGCTGCTGGGCTTGTATGAGTCGGTGGCGCGCCAGGATTGGAAGCTCGTGCAGGACAGCGCCCGGCAGTTGCTGACCAAGCCGCCCGGCCCCATGCCAAGCGCCCTCAATGAACAGGTGCTGGTGCTGGGCATGCTCGCAGGCCTGGCCCAGGGCCAGGCCGATGCGGTGGGCAGCTGGGAAGCGCAGTGGGGCGCACAGATCCCGCCGTCCGCGCTCGCGGACGCGCGGCAATTCCTCAAGGCCTGGGAGAGTGGCGGCGAGCGCGCCTGTGCTGCCACTCCAGCGAGGACTCAGCCATGACGACGAGGTATTCGGGCCAATGCCTTTGCGGCCAGGTGCAGCTGGCGGCGCGCGGCGAACCGCTGCGCGTCGGCATCTGCCATTGCATGGACTGTCGCAAGGAAAGCGGCTCGGCCTTCACCTTCTACGCCGTGTGGCCGGCCGAGCGCTTCGAGCACAGCGGCGACACGGCCGAGTTCCACGGCCAGCGCTTCTGCCCCCACTGTGGGGCGCGGCTGTTCTCGCTGGACGCCCAGGAGGCCGAGATCAAGCTCGGCGCCCTGTCGCAGGCACCCACGCCGCTGACGCCGAGCTATGAACTCTGGGTCAAGCGCCGCGAGGCCTGGCTTCAGCCGGTGCCGGGTGCCGAGCAGTTCGACGAAAACCGGCGCTGAAGGCGGCGCTCAGCTGCCCTGGGTCCAGCCGCCACCCAGCGTCTTGATCAGCTGGGCCGTCGCCGCCCACTGCGCGCCGCGCAACTGCGCCAGGGCACGCTCGGTCGCCAGCGGCGTGCGCTCGGCTTCGGTCACGTCGAGGTAGCTGACGGCGCCCTTGTCGTAGCGGCTCCTGGCCACGGTCAGTGCCTGGCCGCTGGAGGCCAGAGTGCGGTTCTGGGCCTCCACCACCACCGCGCGGCCCTGCAGTTCGGCCAGGGCGTCGTCGACCTCGCGCAGGGCCTGCAGCATGCGGCCGCGGAAGCCCGCCAGCGACTCGTCGACCTGGGCCTGGGCGCCCGCCAGGTTGGCCTTGTTGCGGCCGCCCTCGAAGATCGGCAGCGAGATGCTGGGGCCGATGTTGTACAGCCGCGCCGGCGCAGAGATCAGGTCGCCCAGCTCCTTGCTCTGGTAGCCGAAGCTGCCGGTCAGGCGGATCGCGGGATAGAACGCGGCCTCGGCGATGCCGACCTGAGCCGTCGCGGCGTGCAACTGGGCCAGGCTCTGGGCCAGGTCCGGGCGGCGCTGCAGCAGCTCGGACGGCAGGCCGGCGCGGATCTGCGGTGGTGCAGCCATCGGTGAAGCCTGCAGCTTCAGCTCGGCGGCCGCCTGGCCGGTCAGCGCGGCGATCTGGTTCGCCACCAGGGCCTGGCGGCGCGGCAGGTCGGCCACGTCGGCGTCGGCCGAGGCCAGTTCGGCGCGCACGCGCTCCAGGTCCTGCGTCGTCGAGGAGCCTGCGTCGAAGCGAGTCTGCGCAACCTTGAAGGCATTGGCGCGGCTGTCGCGCAGGCGTTGCAGGGCCGTGGCTTCATCGGCCAGCGCGCGCCATTGCCAGTAGGCGGCCGCAACGTCGGCCGTCAGCGCTACGCGGGCGGCGGCGGCGTCGAGGGTGGAGGCATCCAGCTGCGCCTGGGAGGCTTCGGCCTGGCGCTTGACGCGGCCCCAAAGGTCGATCTCCCAACCGATGGAAGCCTGCACGCCGGTCTGCGTGCCGTCGAAGGTGATGGCCTGGCCGCCAAGCACCGGCGTCGTGACCGACTTGGCGGACGTGCGCAGGTTGGTGACGCTGCCGCCGACATCGACGCGGGGCAGCTCGTCCGCCTTCGTCGCGCCAAACACAGCGCGGGCGCGCTCGACGCGCGCCGCCGCGGCGGCCAGCGTCGGGCTGGCTTGCAGGGCTTGAGCTTCCAAAGCGTTGAGCTGGGCGTCGCCGAACATCAGCCACCAGTCGCGCTGCAGCTCGGCGCCGGCCACGGGGCTGGCGGCGCGGTAGGCGGCCGGTGCGTTGGCGGCGGGCGCCTGGTAGTTGGGACCGAGCGTCGTGCAGGCAGCGAGCGCTGCGGTGGCGACGAGGGTGAAAACAGTCTTGAGTTGGATCATGTCGATCTCCCGATTCAATGTGCGGCCTCGGCGGCGCCGGCGCCACCGAGCACCTTCTTGCTCATCCAGACGATGAGGACGCAGCTGATGAGGGCGATACCCAGGATCAGGAAGGCGTCGTTGTAGGCCATGACGAAGCTGTCGCGGCGCACCACGTTGTCCAGGGCCTTCATGGCCATGTCCTGCGCGGCGGCGGCGTCGAAACCCTTGCTGGCGAAGTTCTGGGCCAGCGTGTCCAGGCGCGCCTGGGTGGCCGGGTCGTAGAGGCTGACGGCCTCGCCGACGCGGGCGCTGTGCAGATGCTCGCGGTTGGTCAGCAGCGTGGCCAGCGTGGCGATGCCGACCGAGCCGCCGAGGTTGCGCATCATGTTGAACATGCCCGAGGCGCTCGGCAGCAGGTTCGGCGGCACGCCGTTCACCGCGAAGTTGGTCAGCGTGATCATGATCAGCGGCTGGCCCAGGGCGCGGACGATCTGCGCGAACAGCAGCTCAGGCCCGGCCGTGTCAGCGCTCATGTGGGTGTTCATGAAGCACGACGTGGCGAACAGCGCCAGGCCCACGCTCATCATCACGCGGTTGTCCAGCTTGGTGGACAGCTTGGCCGCGAAGGGCATGATGAAGAGCTGGGGCAGGCCCATCCACATGATGACGATGCCGATCTGCATCGGCGTGTAGCTGGCGATCTGGCCCAGGTACAGCGGCAGGATGAAGGCCGAACCGTAAAGGCCCATGCCGGTGGCGAAGGCGATGACGCCGGCGATCAGGAAGCTGGGGCGGCCGAGGATGTGCAGGTCGATGAAGGTGTTCTTGCGCGTCAAGCCACGCCAGGCCCAGCCGTAGATGCCCCCCACCGCCAGCACGGCGGCCGTGATGATGAAGGGGCTCTGGAACCAGTCCTTGGCGTTGCCCTCTTCCAGCATCGCGGTCAGCGAGCCCAGGCCGACGCCCATGAAGACGACACCCCACCAGTCCACTTCACGCAGCAGCTTGAGATTCATCGGCTCCTTGTCCAGGCCGATGGTCACGCCGAGCATCAGCAGGATGCCGGGCACCCAGTTGATGTAGAAGATGCTGGGCCAGCCGTAGAGCTCGGTCAGATAGCCGCCGACCGTGGGGCCCAGCGTGGGCGCCAGTGTCGCCGTCATGCCGAACAAGGCCAGGCCGATGGGGCGCTTGTTCAGCGGCAGCTTGCGTGTGACCAGCGTCATCGCCATCGGGATCATGACGCCGCCCGTGAACCCCTGGGCCGCGCGGAAGGCAATCATGCTTTCCAGGCTCCAGGCCATCCCGCACAGCGTGCTGAAGATCAGGAACAGCGCGACGTTGACGACGAGGTAGCGGCGCGTGGAGAACACCATCGACAGGAAGCCTGCCAACGGAATGACGACGATCTCGGCGACCAGGTAGGCGCTGGAGATCCAGGAGCCCTCCTCCTGCGTGGCCGACAGCGCGCCCAGGATGTCGCGCAGCGAGGAGTTGGTGATGGCGATGTCCAGCACCGCCATGAAGGCACCCAGCAGGCTGGCCAGCACGGCCAGCCAGGTGCGGCCGCTGACCTTCTGGTCCGGCGGCGGGGGGAGGTAGTTTTCGTTGCCCATGGCAGGCTTACTCGGAAATCTCGACTTCCACCTGCACGGACAGCCCCGGCACGATGCGCGACGCGGCATCGCCCAGGCCCTTCAGGCTCTCAGGCTCGAACACGACCTTGACCGGCACGCGCTGGACGATCTTGGTGAAGTTGCCGGTCGCGTTGTCCGGCGGCAGCAGTGCGAAGCTGGCACCCGAGGCGGGGGCGAAGCTGTCCACATGGGCCAGCAGGTCCTTGCCGGGAAAGGCGTCGACCTTGACATGCACCTTCTGGCCCGGCTTCATCTTGGCGAGCTGGGTCTCCTTGAAGTTGGCGACGATCCAGGTCTCGGGCTCGACGATGGCCGCGAGTTGCTGGCCGGGCTGCACACGCTGGCCGACCTCGACCGTGCGCTTGCCGATGCGGCCATCGCTGGAGGCCTTCAGCTCGACATAGCCGAGCTGGTTCTGGGCGTCCTTGAGCTGGGCCTGCGTCGCGCTCTTCTGCGCGTTGGCGGACTGGCGCGCGCTTTCTGCGGCGACGACGGCTTCCTTGGCGGCCGAGGCGCCGGCCTTGCGGGCGGCCAGGTCGGCGCGGGCCACGTCACGGGCGGCGAGCGCCGCGTCCAGCTCCTGCTTGGAGGTGGCGCGCAGCTCGGCGCCGAACAGGGCCTGGCTGCGCTTGGCGTCCAGCTCGGTGCGGGCCAGCACGGTCTCGGCCTGCGTGACCTGGGAGCCGGTCACGGCGGCCTGGGCCTTGGCCTGGGCGATCTGCGCCGCGCTGGTGGCGATGGCCGCGTCGGACTGGGCGATCTGGGCCTTCAGGCGCTCGATCTGCACGGCCGCGTCGGCCGGGTCCAGGCGCAGCAGCACGTCGCCGGCCTTGACGACCGCGTTGTCCTGCATGCGCATCTCGGTGACGACACCGGCGACGCGCGTCGCGACCGGGTGGATGCGGCCCGCAACGAAGGCGTTCTCCGTCTCCACCAGATGCTGGCTGCGCCACCACATGCGGCCACCCAGGCCGATGCCGCCGATCAGCAGGATCGCGCCGACGATGAGCAGCGGCACGGGCGGGCCACTCTTGGCTGGCTTCGGCGGAACGGCGGCGTTGTTCTCTTGCGGTGCGTTCATGACAGGGTTTCCTTGTTATGGGTGCTTGGGGTTGTTCTTGGGCTGAGGCGGCCCATGCCGCCCGACTGAAAGCGCTGCAGCGCAGCCACGACCTGGCCTTCGTCACTCATGACGAAGGGGCCGTGGCGCACCAGGGGTTCAAGCAGGGGCCGGCCGCAGAAGCAGGCCAGGCGCAGGGCCTCTTCGGCCACGATGCGCTCGGCACCACCGACGGGCAGGCTGAGGGCGCGGCCGGTGGACAGCGGCAGCTCCTGCGTGCGGCCGCTGCCCTGGATGACGAGGGCAAAGCCCTGCTCGCCCTCGGGCAGCAGGAAATCGAACGTGGCGCCGGCGTCGATGTCGACCAGCACCAGGGAAGTCGACCAGGGCAGTGCCAGGCCGGTGTCGGCACCAAAGACCTGGGTGGCGCGCCAACCCTCGCCCACGCGACGCGGCATCTRCTCGGGCGCCAGTCGCATGACGGTGGGCGCGCGCAGCTTCTGCTCGGCCGGCAGGTTGACGAAGATCTGCAGGCCATGGGCCTCGCGGCCGGCCTCGATGGGGAACTCGTCGTGCATGACGCCCCGACCCGCCAGCGTCCAGTGCAGGCCGCCGGGCAGGATTTCATGCTCGCCGCCCAGCGAGTCGCGGCTGAGCATGCCGGTGGCCGAGTCGTCGAAGAGATAGGTCACCGCCGAGAAGCCGGCATGGGGGTGCGGCGCGAAGGTCGGCTCGCTCATGCGGAAGTGGTCGACCATGATGAAAGGGTCGAGCAGCGCCATGGGTTCGCGCCAGCCCTCGGCCTGGAAGCCGGCGCCGATGCGGTGCCTTTGGGGCTGGAGAAGACGGGCGGTTGACATGATGGCCGCGACTGTAGAGAGTTCCATTTCCGGCGAATAGCCACAAAACTCAAACTCACCGTTCCGGAAACGAAACGAAATAAAACGAGATATTCACGCCATGAAGATCGATGACCTGCTGTTGCTGGCCCAGGTACACAAGGCCGGATCGCTGTCCGAGGCGGCCCGCCAGCTTGACCTCCCCAAGGCGACGCTGAGCCGGCGCCTTACGGCGCTGGAGACCTCGGTGGGCGCCCGCCTCTTCGTGCCCGGCGCCAGCCGGCTGACGCTGACCGAGCTGGGTGAGCAGCTCGCCGAGCGCGCCGCGCGCCATGACGAGGACATCGCCGAGACGCGCGAATGGCTGGCTTCGCGCGACGCCTCGCCCCAGGGGCGGCTGCGCGTATCGGTGCCGGCGGAGTTCGCGATGCTGGTGCTGGCCGAGAGCTTTGCGCGCTTCGTGCGCCGCTACCCCAAGGTGGAGCTGGAGGTGGACACCACGCCGCGCCGCGTCGATCTCTTCAACGAACCCTATGACGTGGCCGTGCGCATGGGCCCGGTGGACGAGCCCGACCTCATCGCCCGCGAGTTCATGCTGCTGGAGCGCGGCCTGTACGCCAGTCCTGTCTATCTGCAAGCCCGGCCCGCGCCGGTGGCCGCGACCGATCTGGCGGGCCATGACTTCGTCGTGCTGACCCAGGCTCGCGCGGTCGGCAAGCGCCGGCTGCAGAACGGCGCGCAGAGCTTCGACGTCGACCTGCGCGGCCCGCTGGAGGCCAACTCCATCGGCCTGGTGCTGGCGCTGACGCGCGCCGGCGGCGGCATCGGCAGCTTTCCCTACGGCATGGTGGCGGCCGACGTCGAGGCCGGCACCCTGGTGCCCGTGCTGCCCGAATGGAGCTACGAGCCCATGCCGGTGACGCTGCTGACCGCCAGCCGCCGGCTGATGCCCGCCAAGACCCGCGCCTTCATCGACCACCTGTTCGAGACCAAGCCGGAGTGGGCCAAGGAGCAGATGCTCAACCCCGTCGAACGCCAGCTCCGCCGCTGACGGGCGGCGCGGCGCAGCGCCGCGGCCGGGTCAGCCCGCTTCCGGCTTTAGCTGCCCGGGCGTGATGTCCAGGATGCGGCGCAGCGAATGGCTGAGGTGGGCCTGGTCGGAATAGCCCAGCTCGGCCGCCACATCCGCCGGCCGCAGCCCCTGCTGCAGCAGCGTCGCGGCGGCATCGGCACGGATGATCTGCTGCAGCTTCTTCGGGCTCAAGCCCGTCACATGGGCGCTGTGGCGCTGCAGGCTGCGGTCGTCCACGCCCCGCCAGCCGGCCTGGCCGGCGCGCAGCACGAGGCGGTCCACCTCGATCAGGCCGCGGCTCGCCAGCGCCATCACGAACTGCTCGGCGTTGTCGAAGTTCGGTAGCTCCAGCCGCTCGCCGTCGATGAGGCAGCCCTTCTGGCCGGCCAGCGCATGGACGTGGCCGAGGTTGGTCATGCTGGCGCCGGGCCGGCGCGGCATATAGACCTCGGGCCGGAAAGCGATGTTGAAGTAGCGGTCGCCCGCCTCGCCGGGCAAGTGCACGATGCGATCGGTCTGGCCGGTCTGCAGCACCATCAGGCCGTTGCGGGTCTGGCGGAACACCAAGTCCCAGGTGCCGTCCGGCCGCGCCACCTCCACCGCCGCGGCGGTGTATTCGACCTGCTCGATGCGAGCGATGAAGCGCGCGGCCGACGGGGAGTCGGCCTCGCGCGTCTCGCGGCGGATGTCGGCGGGCATCCGCCCATGCTAATCGTCAACCCAGGCGAGCAAAGAAGCTGCGGATGTCATCTATCAACAGTCCCGGCGCGTCTGCCGCCGCAAAGTGGCCGCCTTCCGGCATCTCGGTCCATTGCACGATGTTCGTGTGCGAGCGCTCGGCGAAGGCTCGCACGGAGCGGAAGTCGTTCGGGAAGGACGCCACCGCCGTCGGTGCCTTGCTGGGCAGCTCGCGGTAGCCGGCGCCGGTCTGGGCGTTTTCGTAATAGAACTCCGCTGCCTGCCCGCCGGTGGCCGTAAACCAGTACAGCGACACATGCGTCAGGTAGCGCTCGCGGTCCATGCTGCCGGCAGCCTCGCCCTCGAAGCCAAAAAAGAGCTCGGCATTCCAGGCCAGCTGCGCCACCGGGGAATCGACCAGGCCGAAGCCCAGCGTCGCCGGCCGCTTGGACTGGATCTCGGCATAGCCGTTGTACTTCTGGAAGCGCGACAGATTGCCCATGCCCTCCATCTCGAAGGGCGACAGCTTCTCCATCTCGCCCGGCGCGCCGCTCGGGAAGGCAAAGATCTGCTGCAGGTGCACGCCCACCAGGCCTTGCGGGTTCAGGATGCCCAGCTCGCGGGTCACCAGGGCGCCGGCATCGCCGCCCTGGGCGCCGTAGCGCTCATAGCCGAGGCGCTTCATCAACACGTCCCAGGCCGCAGCGGTGCGGGCGGCATCCCAGCCCGGTCCGGCCAGCGGCGACGAGAAGGCAAAGCCCGGCAGCGACGGGATGACAAGGTGAAAGGCCTGGGCCGGGTCGAGGCCATGGGCGCGCGGATCGCTCAGCGGGCCGATGACGTCGAGGAACTCGGCCACCGTGCTGGGCCAGCCGTGGGTCAGCAACAGTGGCAGCGCATGCGGCTCGGGCGAGCGCACATGCAGGAAATGAATCGTCTGGCCGTCGATGTCGGTCGTGAACTGCGGGTGGCGGTTCAGCTCGGCCTCGGCCTGGCGCCAGTCATAGGCGTTCAGCCATTGATGGGCCAGTTCGCGGACAAAGGCGACCGGCTGGCCGCGGCTCCAGTCCTGCGCCGCGGCCTGCGGCCAACGCGTCTGACGCAGGCGCTGCTTGAGGTCGTCGATGGCGGCTTGCGGGATGTCGATGCGGAAGGGGCGGATGGCGGGGTTCATGGTGGGCTCCAGGTGGGGTGGTTGATGGAGCCAGTTTCCGCAGCAGCGGGTTTTGGGTCTTGTAAAAACCCGCCACGAAAAGCCCTCCGCCCTAGCCCGCCAGCAAGGCCCGCAAGCCGTCCTCGTCCAGTACCGCCACGCCCAGCGCCTGCGCCTTGTCCAGCTTGCTGCCCGCATCCTCGCCGGCGATGACGTAGTTCGTCTTCTTGGACACCGAGCCGCTGACCTTGCCGCCGGCCTCCTCGATGAGCGCCTGAGCCTCGTCGCGGCTCAGCACGGGGAATTTTCCGGTCAACACCAGCGTCTTGCCCAGCAGCGGCCGCGGCCGGTCGTCGGCCTGGCCTTCGCTCTCCTTGGGCGCCACACCGGCCGCCAGCAGTTGCTCGACCACCTCGCGGTTGTGCGGCTGGGCGAAGAAGGTGTGGATGCTCGCCGCGACGATGGGGCCGACGTCGGGCACTTCCAGCAACTGCTCGACGCTGGCCTTCATCAGCTTGTCCAGCGTGCCGAAGTGGCGCGCCAGGTCCTTGGCCGTCGTCTCGCCGACCTGGCGGATGCCAAGGGAAAACAGGAAGCGCGCCAGCGTCGGCGTCTTGCTCTTCTCCAGCGCATCGACGATGTTCTGCGCGCTCTTCTCGGCCATGCGGTCCAGGGCCGCGAGCTTGGCGACGCCGAGCTTGTAGAGGCCGGGCAGGCTCAGCACGATGCCGGCGTCGACGAGTTGCTCGACCAGCTTGTCGCCCAGGCCCTCGATGTCCATGGCACGGCGGCCGGCGAAATGCAGCATGGCCTGCTTGCGCTGGGCCGGGCAGAAGACGCCACCGGTGCAGCGGTAGTCCATGCCACCGCGCTCACGCACGGCTTCGCTCTTGCACACCGGGCATTCGCGCGGCAGGCGGAAGTTGGGCACATAGCTGGCCCGCTCGCCGGGCACGCGGCCGACGACTTCGGGGATCACGTCACCGGCGCGGCGGACGATGACCTTGTCGCCCACGCGCACGCCCTTGCGGCGCATCTCGAAGACGTTGTGCAGCGTCGCGTTGGACACCGTCGTGCCGCCGACGAAGACCGGGTCCAGCCGCGCCACCGGGGTCAGCTTGCCGGTGCGGCCCACCTGCACGTCGATGGCCAGCAGCGTCGTCACCTGCTCCTGGGCCGGGTATTTGTGGGCCACGGCCCAGCGCGGCTCGCGGGTCTTGAAGCCGAGCTTCTGCTGCAGTTCGCGCGAGTTGACCTTGTAGACGATGCCGTCGATGTCGAAGGGCAGCGCGTCGCGCTTGGCCGCCATGGCCTGGTGGAACTGCACCAGGCCCTGCGGACCCTGCACCACGGCGCGGTCGGCATTGACCGGCAGGCCAAGGTCCGCGAGCGCATCCAGCATGCCGGCGTGCGTGCCGGGAATGTCCCAGTCCTGCACTTCACCCAGGCCGTAGGCGTAGAAGGACATCGGCCGCTGGCGCACCAGCGCCGGGTCCAGCTGGCGGATGGCGCCCGCCGCGGTGTTGCGCGGGTTGACAAAAGTCTTGTCGCCACGCTCGCGCTGGCGCTCGTTGAGCTTCTCGAAGTCGTCGCGGCGCATGTACACCTCGCCACGCACCTCCAGCACGGCCGGTGCCTCGCCCTTGAGGCGCAGCGGGATCTGCCCGATGGTGCGCACGTTCTGCGTCACGTCCTCGCCCGTCTCGCCATCACCGCGCGTGGCAGCCTGCACCAGCACGCCGTGCTCATAGCGCAGGCTCATGGCCAGGCCGTCGAACTTCAGCTCGGCGGCATATTCGACCGGTGGGTCGGCCTCGGTCAGGCCCAGCTCGCGGCGCACGCGGGCATCGAAGGCGATGGCGCCGCCCTCGGTCGTATCGGTCTCGGTCGTGATCGACAGCATGGGCACGACGTGGCGCACCGGCGTGAGGCCGGCCAGCACGGCGCCGATGACGCGCTGGGTCGGCGAATCCGGCGTCAGCAACTCGGGATGCGCCGCCTCGAGGGCCTGCAATTCCTGGAAAAGCTTGTCGTACTCGGCATCCGGCAGGGCCGGCTGGTCGAGCACGTAGTAGAGGTGGGCGTGATGGTTGAGCTGGGTGCGCAACTCGGCGGCGCGCTGGGTGGGCGTGGCGGTCATGGGGGCATTTTGTCGCGGCCAGACAATCCGCCGCATGAGTTCACGCGTCGACCTCCTGCATGCCGGCCCCGCCGTGGGCTTTGACGAGCCCTTCGAGATGCTCGCCGCCTGCCACGAGCGCGTGCGGCGCAGCCTGGACCTGCTCCAGCGCCTGCAGGCGCATGTGCAGCAGCATGGCGTGGACGAGCAGGCTCGCGATGCCGCCGCCGACGTGCTGCGCTACTTCGACCGCGCCGGCCCCGCCCACCATGAGGACGAAGAGCGCCATGTACTGCCACGGCTGCGCGCGGCGGGTCTGGCCGAGATGGCCGACCGGCTGCATGCCGATCATGTCGAGATGACATCGCGCTGGGCGCGGCTGCGGGAACCTCTGGCTGCCTGGACGGCAGGAAAAGGCGCCGACCTGGATGCCGCCATGTTGCAGCGTTATGTCAATCTCTACGAGGCCCATCTGGCCGTCGAGGACGCCCAGGCCTTCACCACCGCCCGCGCTGGCGTCAGCGACGCCGATCTCATCCGCATGGGAGAGGAGATGGCCGCGCGCAGGCGTTGAAAGCGCGATTCAACGCTGTCATCATGGTTCGACCGGCCGCAGGGAGCGGGCGCAGGAGGACTCATGCTGTCGAATCTTCGTGTCGGCCCGCGCATGGCGCTGGGCTTTGGCCTGTTGCTGGCGCTGATGCTGGCCATGGGCGGGTTTGCCAGCAGCCGCGTGGCGCGGGTGCAGGCCAATGTCGTTGACCTGGCGGACAACTGGCTGGTCAGCACCCAGCAGCTGGCCGGCATGGGCGAAGCCTTGAACCTCATGCGCCGCTCCGAGCTGCAGATCGCGCTGGGCGGCACGCCCGATTTCATGAAGAACGAGCAGGAGCGCCTGGCCAAGCAGTGGCAGGCCATGGAACCCCTGATGAAGGGCTATGCCGAGAACCTCAGCCCCGGCGAGGAGACGCGGCAGTTCGCGGCCTTCAAGGAGGCACTGGCGGCCTACAAGTCCAGCCAACCCGGCCTGGTCACCCTCTTCCTCGACGGCAAGGCCGAGGACGGTCTCAAGCTGCTGCGTGGCGACTCGCGCAAGCAGTTCGCTGCTGCCTCCGATGCGGTGCGCAAGCTGGTCGAGATCAATGGCGCCGGCGCCAAACAGGCCAGCGCCGACGCGGGCGAGAGCTACCGCGCCGTGCTTTGGGGCATCTGGCTGATGGTGGCGATTGCCATGGCCATCGGCGCGGGCGTGGCCTGGCGCATGACGCGCTCGGTGACGCTGCCGCTGAGCCGCGCGCGCTCGGCCGCCGAGCAGATTGCCGGTGGCGACCTGACCACCGACGTCGACAGCCAAGCCCGTGACGAACTGGGCGACCTGCTGCGCGGCCTGGCGCGCATGCGCGACGCGCTGCACGAGTCCCTGAGCACGGTGAGGCTGAGCGCTGACGCCATCGCCCAGGCCAGCGACGAGGTCTCGGCCGGCAGCCTGGACCTGTCCTCGCGCACCGAGGAGGCCGCCGCCAGCCTGGAGCAGACGGCCGCGGCCATGCAGCAGATCACCGAGAGCGCCCAGTCCAATGCCAGGGCGGCCGGCGAGGCCAACCACCTGGCCGGTGGCGCGTCGGGCGTGGCGGAGCGTGGTGGCTCGGCGGTGGGCGATGTCATCCGCACCATGCAGGGCATCCAGCAGTCCTCAACCAAGATCGCCGACATCACCGGGGTCATCGACGGCATCGCCTTCCAGACCAACATCTGGCCTTGAATGCCGCTGTCGAGGCGGCGCGGGCCGGCGAGCAGGGCCGCGGCTTCGCGGTCGTGGCTGCCGAGGTGCGCACGCTGGCCCAGCGCAGCGCGCAGGCGGCGCGCGAGATCAAGACGCTGATCTCCAGCTCGGTCGAGCAGGTCGAGGCCGGTTCACGCCAGGTGACCCAGGCGGGCGAAACCATCCAGGACGTCGTGCAGGCCGTCGGCCGGGTCACGCAGATGATTGGCCAGATCAGCAGCGGCGTGCAGAACCAGACCCACAGCCTGGGCGAGGTGAACACGGCCGTGGGTCAACTGGACTCGATGACACAGCAGAACGCCGCCCTGGTCGAGGAGTCGGCCGCCGCGTCGGAAGCCCTCAAGCGCCAGGCCGCGACGCTGGCCGAGGTCGTGGCGCGTTTCAGGCTGCGGCGGGCCTGAGCGAGCGGGACCGCCGTTTGCCGGCGGCCTTTCTGATCGCTGCGAAGGTGACGCGGCGCCACCTTCGCAGCGGGCGTGCTCAGCGCGTCAAATACTGGTGACCATCGCGAGCAAACCGATATGCTGGCCCTCTGCGGCCAGTGCGGCGCACCCTGGCTCTGAGGTAGGGCGATGAAGGCCACGCTTCCCGCGAACGAGTTGCAACGGCTCGATGCCTTGCATCAATGTCAAGTGCTCGACACGCCACCGGAAGGGGCGTTCGACGACATTACCGCGCTGGCTGCAAAGCTGCTGAACGCGCCCATCTCGCTGGTGTCCCTGGTTGACGAGACCCGGCAGTGGTTCAAGTCCCGGCATGGCCTGGAGGTCCCGCACACGCCGAGGGAAATCTCCTTCTGTTCGCACGCGATCCTGGAGGCGGGCTTTTTCGAGATCCCAGATGCCCTCGACGACCCGCGGTTCGTCGACAACCCGCTGGTCACCGGGCAGCCCCACATCCGCTTTTACGCAGGCACGACGCTGCTGACGGCGGATGGCCGAGCGCTGGGAACCTTGAACGTCATCGATACGGTGCCGCGCAAGCTGTCGGAGAGCGAGAGACAGACGCTGACGGTCCTGGGGCGTCAGGTCACGGCTCAACTGGAACTCCGCCGCAAGGCTTTGGAGCTGCGGCAGGAGGTGGCGGAGCGCCAACGCGCCCGTGCGGCCGCCGAAGAAGCCAACCAGGCGAAGAGTCAGTTTCTCGCCCGCATGAGCCACGAAATGCGGACGCCTCTCAATGCGATCCTCGGCTTTGCCCAGTTGATGCAGATCGAGAACGCTGCCCGGCCCGACCCGTCCACGGTCAACCGGGCTGGCCAGATCCTGCGGGCGGGCGAGTTGCTGCTGGAGCTGGTCAACGAGACCCTGGACCTCGCACGCATCGAGGCGAGTGCCATCGATCTGCATCCAGAAGATCAGCCACTGGGCCCACTGGTCCGAGCCTGCATCGAATTGCTGAGCGAAGCCGCGCAGCAGTTGCAGATTGAACTGCACAACGCCGTCGAACTGGACGGTGGCCCTTGCCTGAGAGTCGACGGCAGGCGGTTGAAGCAGATCCTGATCAACCTCCTGTCCAACGCCATCAAGTACAACTCACCCGGCGGCTGCGTCAGCGTCACGGCCACGGCCCACTGGGGCCGGGTGTGCATCGCCGTGAAGGATTCCGGCCCTGGCATCGAAGAGGCCAAGTTGGCTCAGCTC
Organism: Roseateles sp. P2_H4; assembly: GCF_056403315.1. NCBI lineage: Bacteria > Pseudomonadati > Pseudomonadota > Betaproteobacteria > Burkholderiales > Sphaerotilaceae > Roseateles > Roseateles sp. P2_H4. The sequence goes on from NZ_JBFUFR010000006.1 coordinate 83,634, forward strand.
TTCCAGCCTTTCAACCGGCTCGGCGCGGAGCGCACCGCTGTCGTCGGCACGGGTCTCGGTTTGGCCATTGCCAAGCGACTCGCCGAGTTGATGGGCGGAGACCTGGGTGTGCAAAGCGTTGTCGGCAGCGGCACGACATTCACCCTTGCGCTGCCGCTTGACGACGCAGGCGACCGTACCGGCTGAGAAAGCGGTGCCTCGTGGCGAAGCTCGCACGCCCGTGACCAAGCCTCTCACAGGAAACGGTTGCAAAGCTACACGAACGATATGCTCGCCCGACCAGTGACGAAGAGATTTCTCCTGGTAACGACTTTTGTTCTAGGGATGAATCCGAAGAATAAGTAGTTTTCCTACGAACTTTGTTGAGTCGACTGTCTAGAGTCGCACCACTTTCCCGAAGCAGGAAAGGCGGCCATGGCTTGTTGTCGATTGGCCGAACCCAGCCGCCCCATGACGAGGGCGGCGGTCGATCAACACCGGAGACAAGACATGCCCCTGCTGCCGCACCCGAGCCGCCGGCTCATCCACGCCCTGACGCTGACCGCCAGCGCCGCCCTGGCCAGCTTCGCGCCCCCTGCCCTGGCGCTGAACCCGAACTCCACCTCGGTGCAGATGTTCGAATGGAGCTGGAACGACATCGCCACCGAATGCACCCAATGGCTGGGGCCCAAGGGCTTCGGCGGCGTGCAGATCTCGCCGCCGGGCGCGTCCAAGAACGCCAACGGCTGGTGGGGTGTCTACCAGCCGGTCAACTACACCAACCTGACCAGCCGCATGGGCACGCCGTCCCAGCTGCAGACCATGATCAACACCTGCCACACGGCCGGTGTGCGCGTCTATGCCGACATCGTCGTCAACCAGATGGCTGACGGCAGCGGMACGGCCACCGACGGCTCGACCTGGAATGCCGCGACGCTGGCCTACCCCTTCTTCAGCGCCAGCGACTTCCACGCCAACTGCAACATCAACGACGCTGACTACAACACGCCGTCGGGCCGCTGGAATGTCCAGAACTGCCGCCTCGGTGGCTTGCCCGACCTGGCCGCCGAGAGCAGCTATGTGCAGGGCCAGATCGTCAACTACCTGAAGGCCCTGCTGGCCCTGGGCGTGGACGGCTTCCGCATCGATGCCTCCAAGCACATGCCGGCCAGCGCCTGGACGTCCATCATGAACGCCGTCAAGGCCGCCTACCCGACGACGCTGAAGGGCGAGCCGATCTGGGTCACGCAGGAAATCATCAACGACGGTGAAGTGGACCGGCCGAGCTATTTCCCGGTCGGCACGCTGAACGAGTTCCAGTTCACGTCGGCGATGCGCGACGTCTTCCGCAACAACAACGGCCTCAACCTCGCCAGCATCCCCAGCGTCATGGGCACCTGGGGCAACTGGGGCGGCAGCTGGGGCTTCATCCAGCCGCAGAACGCCACCATCTTCGTCACCAACTGGGACACCGAGCGCAATGGCGGTTCACTGAACATCAACAACAACGGCGGCGCCGATGCCGGCGGCCAGCGCTACACCCTGGCCCATGTCTTCATGCTGGCGCAAGGGTATGGCGAGGCCCAGCTCTACTCGGGCTTCAAGTTCACCGACACCGGCGCCGACCGCCCGAGCACCAGCCCCTACAGCGGCGGCACACCGCAGATCAACGTCGTCTGGGACTTCGCCCACCGCTGGACGCCACTGGCGAACATGGTGGCCTTCCGCAATGCCAGCCTCGGCCAGGCCCAGCAGAACTGGATCGTCGGCAACAACGGCAACCAGGTCGCCTTCAGCCGCGGCAATGTCGGCTTTGTCGCACTGAACAACAGTGGCAGCGCCTGGACGCGCAGCTTCGCCACGGGTCTGCCCGCCGGCACCTACTGCAACGTCATCAACGGCACCAAGAACGCCGCCGGCACGGGCTGCACGGCTGACTCGGTCACGGTGGACGCCAGCGGCAATGCCAGCATCACCGTGCCGGCCAACAGCGGCAGCCCCACGCCGGCCGTGGCCATCTACACGGGCCAGAAGACCAGCGGTGGCGGTGGCGGCACTTGCTCGGTGACCTTCACCATCGCCAACGCGAACACCGTCAGCGGCCAGAACCTGCGCGTCGTCGGCAACGTGACCGGTCTCGGCGCCTGGGCGCCGGGCTCGGGCTTCGCGCTGACCATCCAGGGCTCGGGCGCCAATGTGCCGTGGACGGGCACTGTCAGCCTGCCCGCCGGCACGGCCATCCAGTACAAGTACGTGAAGTGGAACGGCTCGGCGGCGGTCTGGGAAAGCAACCAGGCCACCGGCAGCGGCAACCGCGAGTTCACGAGCTGTGCCAGCGGTTCGCAGGCGCGCAGTGACGGCAACTTCAAGTTCTGACGCGCCGAACAGGGCTGCGGCTCATGCATTCAGCCGCAGCCCCACCTCGCTGGCCAAGGTGTCGAAGACCGTCTTGATGAGCCGGTTGCTGGCTATTTCTCGGTGGGTGTTGAGCCACAGCGGCAGGCGCGGCAGAGGCAGGCCAGGCAGCACGGGTCGCAGCTCGGGGTTTGCAGCGAGCAGATAGCTCGCCGCGAAGCCTATGCCCGCACCTGCCTTGAGTGCGCCCAGATAGGCCGCCTTGTCATCGGTGCGCAGCGAGAATTCACGCTGCCCGAGCGGGACCCCGACCTGCTTGAACCACTGCGTCATGGTGTCCAGCTTGTCGTTGCCCAGCAGGCGGTGCCGCGCCAGATCCTCGACGGCCAGCGGTTCGCCGTGCTGTTCCAGATAGCCCTGGCTGGCACAGGCCACGATGCGGAACTCGCCCAGCTTGCGGCTGACGATGTCCAGTTGCTTGGGCGGGCTGATCCAGAAGCCGATGTCGGCGTCCCGGCTCAAGAGGTCGGGCAAGGCATCACTGGCGAGCAGTTCGATCTGCAGGCCCGGGTAGGCCTGCAGCAGCCCCGTCAGCAAATCCGGCAGCAGCGTCGTGGCGATCATCTGCGTGGCGTAGACCCGCACCGTGCCGGTCAACGCCTCGCCGCGACTGGCCAGGCCCAGGCAGAGCTGGTGGGCGGCCTCCTCCATGGCCTGGGCATGGACGAGGATCTGCTGAGCCGCGGCGGTGGGATGCAGGCCGCGGCTGCTGCGCTCGAACAACTGCGCGCCGAGCTGAGATTCCAACTCGATCAGATGGCGGCTCAGCGTCGGCTGTTGCAGTGACTGCTGGCGGGCCGCCGCAGCCAGGCTGCCGGCGCGGTAGATGGCGAGAAAGCTGCGCAGCAGGACCCAGTCGAATTCCTGGGGATCCAGCCGCGCTATGCGCATTTGCATAGGCAGGTATCCGTGATGGCGGGTGGCGGCTTGTACGGTAAGCCAATAGCCTCCCGGCTCCAAATCCTGCCCGCTGGCCGTGTCCATGTCCGCCTCGAATCCGGCTCAGCCGAGCCTTGCTGCTGCCCGCTTGCAGCAGCGCCCGCTGTTGCGCCTCTTGCTCGCCGCCTTCGTCATCGGCCTGCCCTTTGTGCTGATCGCCAAGACCCTGGCGCTGGCCTTGCCCGATCCAGGCCTGCGTGGTCTGGGCAACGTGTTGCGGGGCCTGCTGATGGTGGCGCTGTACGCCGGCTATGTGCGCTGGATCGAGCAACGGCGCGTGAGCGAGGTGGCGGGGCCGGCGGCGTTCAAGGAATTTGCGCTCGGCGCGGGCCTGGCCATGGCGCTGATCGTCGCCCACGTCGCCCTGCTGGCCGCGGCGGGCCACTATGTCGTGACGGGATGGTCGGACTGGCGGACCGCCGTCACCAGCGTGCTGCCGGCCATGCTGGTCGTGGCCGTCTGCGAGGAAATCCTGCTGCGTGGGCTGCTTTTCAGGCTGCTGGAGCAAGCCTGGGGCAGCTGGGTGGCGCTGGCTGTCTCGTCGCTGATCTTCGGACTGATGCACTTTTTCAATCCGAACGCCACGCTCGCCACTTCGGTGGCGCTGGCTTTGGGGCTGGGGCTGATGTTTGCCACGGCCTACATGCTGACGCGCCGGCTCTGGCTGGCCATCGGCCTGCATTTCGGCTGGAACTATGCCCAGGCCGGCCTCTTCGACGTGCCCATGTCAGGCATCGAGGCCAAAGCCGTGATGCACGCCCATATCACCGGGCCTGACTGGCTCAGCGGCGGAAGCTTCGGGACCGAAGCAGCCCTTCCAAGCCTGGCGCTTTGCCTGCTCGTCAGCGCCTGGATGCTGCGCCGAGCCTGGCAGCTTGGCCAGTTCCGCCGCTGAACCACTAGCCCCCAACCCGAGTCTGTCCATGCCGTTGATCGCCTTCTGGGCCCGCCTTCTTTTGCTGGCCGCTTTCTGTCACGTCGCCCAGGCGGCCGATTCCGTCCAGGGCTATGTACTGGCCAGCCTGCCGGGTGCCGAACCCGCGGACACGCTGGTGCTCGAGTCTGTAAACGACAAGGCCAAGTACCGTCTCGCCAAGCTGGCCAGCCGCGGTGGCCACACCCTGGGCATAGCGTTGCCGGCGGGTGACTACAGGCTGCACAAATGGCGCGATGGCTTCATGCCGCCCTACCCAACGATCACCGTCATGGCGGGCCGGCTGACCGACATGGGCAGCCTGGTGCCAGTGCCCGTTGGCAACAACGACATGGTCCTGCTGCCGCTGCACAACGCCGAGACGGCGCGCAATGCACAAGCCGCCGCCGCGGAACTGCAGTCGCTGCAGTCCAGGGCCCCCCTGCCCTGGCGCGTCGAGCGCGTGCCGGCCCCCTCGCAAGTCGTGCTCGACCCGGGCCAACGTTTCGGCCTCATTCCCTATCTGCTGAAGTACTACGAAGCCCGCGCCAACGCGGCCCCGATCGGCAAGCGGCTGCGCGAGGTGGTGTCCGTGGACGAGTTCGCTGCCCTGGCCAAGCTCGCCACGCCGCCGCTGACCCAGAAGCTCGTCATGGATGCGCAGGGGCGCAGCTATTTCGGCGCCGCCCTCGGCCAGATCCGGGTGCGCGACGCCAACGGCACCTGGAGCGCGCTGGACACCGGCAGCCTGCACACCATCACCGCTGTCGCGGCGTCGGCAGGCCAGCTGCTGGCCGGCTTCGAGAACGGCATGGTGCGCAGCAGTTCGGACGGCGGCGCCACCTGGAAGGCGGCTGCCGCGTTGGATCCAAGTGTTGCCGTGGTCGATATCTCGCGCCTGGGCGATCAATGGCTGATCACGACCGCCCGGGGCCTCGTGCTGCGCAGCGGCCTGCGCAGCGTGGACCAGATGGTTGTTCATGCGGCCCGTGCCGCAGACCTGAGCGACCTCGCCAAGCTTCGCGAGTTCCCGGTGGAGACCGAGCCCCTGGTCCGCCCGGGCGCCGCGTCATTCGGGAACTACTTCTACGTCAACGCTTACCCCAAGCTGTGGCGCCTGGACCTCGCTACGCAGCAGTGGCAGTCCGTCGGGCCCGACACCGATGTGTCGGGGTTTCAGGTCGCGCCAGGCAACGGCACCCTGGCCGCCTACCGCATCAGGGGCGCCTTCTCCAAGCTCTACGTGTCCACCGACCATGGCGGCAGCTGGCGCAAGGCCGACAACCCGCCCTACGTCATCATGGACATTCGATTCACCGACGCCGACAACGGCCAGGCCGTGCGCTGGAACACGGGAGCCTTCTCGGGCGTGATCGAGCTGCTGCAATACGACCGCACGAAGGACAGCTGGACCAAGGCGGTCGACGCGCCGGTGGGCTGCGTGGCGGCGCTTCCCGATGCCTCACACCGGGCCAGGTTCTGCGTCGCGCGCGGCGGCAACATCCTGAGCCTTGCCGACGGCAAATGGACGGCCGAATTCGCGGTGGATTGACTAGCTTCTGGCGGCCGGCGCCACGGCCGTGATCATGACCTGGTCGACGCGGTAGCTGTCCACGTCGACGACCTCGAAGCGCCAGCCTTCCCATTCGACGACATCGGTGCGTCGCGGGATGCGGCGCAGCATGACCATCAGGAAGCCGGCCAGCGTGTCGTAGGTGCCGGCATGCGGCCAGCCCTCGATGCCGAGCGAACGCTCCACATCGGGGATGGGCGTGATGCCGTCGGCCAGGAAGGAGCCATCCTCGCGGCGCACGATCTGCTCTTCATCGTGCGGCGCCACGAGGCTGCCCATCACCGTGTTCATGACGTCGTTCAGCGTGATGACGCCGACCACGCGGCTGTATTCGTTGACGACGACGGCGAAGTCCTCGTGGGCCTCGCGGAACTGCGTCAGCATCTCGGACAGCGTCAACCGGTCCGGCACGATGAGCACCTTCTTGACGAGCACACCGCCGTCCTCGCGCAGCGACAGCTGCTCGTCGCGCAGCACGCGCTGGAACAAATCGGTCGCGTCCACATAGCCGACGACCTGGTCGACATCGCCGTCGCAGACTAGATAGGTCGAGTGCGGTGTGTCGGCGATGCGGTTGCGGATCAGCACGTCGTCATCGTCTCTTGAGAAGAAGACGATGCGCTCGCGCTCCGTCATCACGGTCTCGACGGTGCGCGTGTCCAGCTCGAATACGTTGGCGATGACCTGCTGCTCCTCGTCCGCGACGACACCGGCCTGGTAGCCGGCCTCGGTCAGCGCCAGGATGTCGCGGTAGCTGATGGTCTCGTCGCGCTTGGCCGGCAGGCCGAGCAGCCGGATCAGCCCTTCGGTGATGCCGCTGAACAACCAGGCCAGCGGTTTCAGCACGCGGCACAGCGTCAGCATGGGCCCGACCAGGGCCATGGCGACGCGCTCGGGCTCGTTCATCGACAGGCGCTTGGGCACCAGGTCGGCCATGACGATGAAGAGCGAAGTGATGCTGATGAAGGAGGCCGCAAAGCCCAGCGTCGCGGCGAGCTCGGGCGCGACGACGAGACGCAGCGCGCTCTCGAAATGAGGCGTGAAGGCGCCCTCGCCCACGATGCCGGCCAGGATGGCCACGGTGTTGACGCCGATCTGCACGACGGTGAAATAGTCGCCTGGGTGCTCCTGCACGGCCAACACCTTGGCAGCGCGGGCATCGCCTGAATCGGCACGCTGCTGCAGATTGAGCCGGCGCGAGGCCGCCAGCGACAGCTCGGCCATCGAGAAGAAGGCGCTGGCGGCGATGAGGAGGGCAATCAGCAGCAGGCTGGTGGTCAAACGCCGATACCGAGATCTGGACAGATGGGCAGTTTATGCCGCGGTTTCGGCCGCCCGGCTGCACTTCTCCATGAAGGCCGTCGCGTCGGCCACCGGCACCGGGCGCGCATAGCCAAAGCCCTGCATGACATCGCATTGCCAGCCGCGCAGGCAGGCTTCCTGGCTGGCATCCTCGACGCCCTCGGCCACAACCGTCAGTCCCAAGCTGTGCGACAACTGGATCATGGCCTGCACGATGGCCGCCCCGCCCTCGTGATGGCCGAGATCGCGCACGAAGGCGCGGTCGATCTTCAGGCGGTTGATGGGAAAGCGCTTCAGGTAAGCCAGGCTGGAATAGCCCGTGCCGAAGTCGTCGATGGCCAGATGCAGGCCGAGTGCCCGCAACTCGGCCATCTTGGCGATGGTGGACTCCGCGTCGTCCATCATGGCACCCTCGGTGATCTCCAGCTCGATGAAGCGTGGGTTCATGCCGGTGCTGTCCAGCGCCTCGTGCACCGTGGCCATGAACTCAGGATGCTGGAACTGCCGCGGCGAGATGTTGACGGCCACGATGGGTCTGCCCAAGCCGCTGTCATGCCAGGCCTTGGCCTGGCGGCAGGCCTGCAGCAGCACCCAGCGCCCGATGGGCACGATGAGGCCGGATTCCTCGGCCAGCGGGATGAAGCGGTCCGGCGGGATCAGGCCATCGGGGCTGCGCCAGCGCAGCAGGGCCTCGAAGCCAGAGAGCTTGCGCGTGCGCAGATCGCACTGCGCCTGGTAGAAGAGTTCGAGCTCGCCACGCTCCAGGGCCTGCGACAGGCGGGCCTCCAGCTGCAGCCGGTCCTGCTGGTTGTCCAGCAGGCCTTGGGTGAAGACCACCGCACTGTTGCCGGGCTGGCCCTGCGCCTGCCGCATGGCGAGCTGGATGGCCTTGGCGATGTCGGCCGTCTGCGCACCGTCACGCGGGTATTCGGCGGCGCCTATGCTCAGCGTCACGGCGAGCTGCTGGCGCTGCACTTCAAACACGGGCTGCATCACCTCCAGCAACTGGTCCAGCAGGCCGCGCAAGGCGGCGTCGCCACCCAGGACAGGCACGATGGCGCCAAAGGACAGGCCGTCCATGCGGTAGAGGCGGCCGCCCGCGGCCTCGATGACAGCCTTCAGCCGTGCTGCCACCTGGCACAGCAATTCGTCGCCCGCCGCATGGCCCAGGCTGCCCATGATGCGGCCGAAGCGGTTGATGGCGATGCCCAGGCCGATGAAGCTCTGGTTGCCAAGCTCCCGGGCCCGCTGCTCCAGCGCACGCCGGTTGGGCAGGCCGGTCACGCGGTCGTGCAGGCCGACATGGGCCAGCTCGGCGTTGTGGGCCTGCAGCGCACGGTTGGCCTTGCGGGCGCGGCGGTACAAGGCCACCGTCAGCAGCACGACGACGAGCATGGCCAGGCCCAGGCCCAGGTTCAAGCGCCTTTCGCTGCTGTGGCGCTCGAGCTGGCTGGCCTGCAGTTCGTTGTCATGCCTGAGGGCCTCCAGGGCGCGCTGGTTCTGCTCGAAGCTGGAGCGGCGCTGCAGTTCCAGCACGGTGCTGACGCGGTCATTGCGTAGCAACTCGGTCTCCAGCGCCAAGGCCTTGCGCGACTGGCGCACGGCGCCGGCCACATCGCCCAGGGCTTCCAACAGGTCGGCATGGCGGTTCAGTTGCTCCATCAGGCGCTGCTTGCGGCCCTGCTTCTCCAGCGCTGCCAGGCCCTGGCTCACCAAGGGTTCGCCGGCGGCCTTCTGGCGCAGGCCGAGCCGCGCCAGCCCGGAGCTGATGGTGGCCACGGCCACGGCCTCGTCGTCGCCTTCCTGCCGGGCCAGCTTCAGCGCACGCTCGGCATAGCCCTGGGCAAGGCCGAAGTTGTGCGCGCTCAGATGCAGGTCGGCAAGCTCCTGCACCACCTCCGCCTGGGTGCTGAACCACGTCGCTCCGCCCGAGGCCGGACTCGCGCTGGCCGCACTCGCTGCCGCCAAGGACTCGATGCTGGCGGCCAATCGGCGCGCCTGCTGCTGGGCCTGATCACGAGCCGGGCCGCGACCCGCCTCTTCTTCGACCAGGGACTCGATCAGTTTGGCGGCCAGCTGCGACGACAGGCTGCCAGCGGCCTCGGCCATGTGGAAGGCCTGCTGCGCGTCAGCACGGGCACCATCGACATCGTGCAGGGCCAGGCGGATGGGCGCCATCGCGTTGTGGGCCTGTGCCCCGCGCCGTGGGTTGGACTGGGCCTGCGCCGACCGGCTCGCCGCTGCGTAGGCGCGCAGGCCCTCCGGCAAATGCCCGGACGCGAGGCTCAGATTGCCCGCCGTCATGAAAACCCAGTAGCGCAGGGGCTCGTCCTGCGTCTTCTCCACCCAGGGCAGGGCTTCGTTCACCCAGCCGTAGGCGGCGTTCAAACGTCCCGAGGAGAACAACACGGTCGCGCGCAGCGCATAGGCCGAGGCCATGGCTGCGGCATTGCCTTCACGTTCGCCCAGGTCGATGAGCTCGGTCGTCGCCGCATCGACGACGGTGAATTGGTCCATCAGGCCATGGGCATAACCCCAGGCGGCGAGGAAGACGCGCAGGTTGTCACCACCCAGGGCCCGGGCCTGCGCTTCCAGCGGCCGCAGGCGCGCCACCACCTCGGGCGGCTCGCTGCCATGCCTCGCTTCGATGGCCTCGATCTGCTGGGCAAGCGTCGGGGCGGGGGCGGCATGGCAGGGCCCGCCCAGTAGCGCCAGCGCCAACAGCCCTCCCAGCACCCGCAAGCGGGCGGCTGAAAAACAGGAGTGACTGAAAACTGGGGGGAAGCCGCTGCGCATCGGGCTTGTCGAGCCGTGGGACGCACAGACTTTAGAAGCTTCGCCTTTCGGATGGTCAGCTAGACCACGCAGTTTGCGCGGCCAATGTCACGCGATCAGCTGAACAGGCGCCGCGCGGCGGGCGAGCCGGCGGCCAGGTCGCGCTCGGCCAAGGCCAGATAGAGCTTCTTCAGCTCCACGTCGATGGACGCGAAGGCATGCAGGCCCAGCACCTGGCCGCGGTCGTCGCAGACTTCGGCCTCGAGGTCGCGGGCCAGCGAGCGGGCGGCCTCCTGCCAGGCGGCGAAGGGCTCCTGTTCGGCCGAGGTCTGCGGCACATCCAGCGCCAACGTCAGCTCGCGCAGCGACAGCGCCTCGGGGTCCTCGGCCAGGGCGGCCTGGGCGTCGAACTGCAACGTCAACACCGGGGGCGCGCCCTCCTCGATCGACGGCATGACGAGGCGGCCCGGCAGTGCGCCGGCGACAAAGCCATGGCGTCCCGCGGCCTGCTGCACGAAACCCGGCGTCCAGGCCGCGGCCTTGGCACGCAGCAGCAGCGCGAGCTGGGCATCGTGGCTGGCGGCGAACTGGTCCAGCTCGCGGGCACGGGCGACGACGTCCAGCATGTCGGGGAACTGCACGAAGCCGCCCACGCCATCGGCAAAGGCCTGGATCTTCTGCACGAACTCGGAATATTCGATCTCGTTGAGGGCGCCACTGCGGTTGGCCATCTTCAGCCCGGCCTGGAACTCGCTGTAGCGCTGGCCGGGGGCGGGCAGCTCCCAGTCGCCGGTCTCGGCGTTCAGGCCTTCGATCTGCAGCGGCTTGGTGCCGGCGCGGCGGCTGCCGGGCTGGTGCTGCAGGGCCATCTCGCCAGAGACGGGGCCCTCGACGGTGATGGTGGCGATGGCGTCGATCAGCGCGTCGATGCGGGCGGACGGACGGCGCAGCGTGCGTGCCACGGCCGGCAGCGTCGCCTCCAGCGCCTCGGCCTCGGCGGCCGCCTCCGCCGTCACGGGCGGCGCATCGAAGTGCGGCTCTTCCAACGGCGGCACGGCGCGCTTGGGGCCGGCCTTGCGCGCCTGCCAGGCACCGTGGGCCACGACGCCGGCGAGTACCGCGCCGCCAGCGATGGCGAGGAGTTCAGTGAGGGTCAAGCTCATCATGCTGCTTCGGCCATGGCCAGCGCCTTGTCCATGTCGACCGCGACGATGCGCGACACGCCCTGCTCCTGCATGGTCACGCCAATCAGTTGTTCAGCCATTTCCATCGCGATCTTGTTGTGCGAGATGAAGAGGAATTGCGTGCCGGCGCTCATCTTGGTGACCAGGCGCGCATAACGCTCGGTGTTGGCGTCATCCAGCGGCGCGTCGACCTCGTCCAGCAGGCAGAAAGGCGCCGGGTTGAGCTGGAAGATGGCGAACACGAGGGCGATCGCCGTCAGCGCCTTTTCGCCACCCGACAGCAGGTGGATGGTGCTGTTCTTCTTGCCCGGCGGCTGGGCCATGACCTGCACGCCGGCATCCAGGATCTCGTCGCCGGTCATGACGAGACGCGCCTCGCCGCCGCCGAAGAGCTCGGGGAACATGCGGCCGAAGTGGTCGTTGACCTGGTTGAAGGTCGAGCCCAGCAGGTCGCGGGTTTCGAGGTCGATCTTGTGGATGGCGTCTTCCAGCGTCTTGATGGCCGAGTTCAGGTCGGCGCATTGCGAGTCGAGGAAGGTCTTGCGCTCGCGGGCCGCCGTCAGTTCGTCCAGCGCGGCGAGGTTGACGGCACCCAGAGCGGCGATCTCACGGTTGATGCGGTCGATCTCGCCCTGCAGGCCGTAGAGCTTGACGGCGCCGTCCTCGATGGACTTGGCCAGCGCCTCCAGGTCGACGGCCGCCGCTTCGAGCTGCTCGCGGTACTGGGCGCCGCCGAGCTGGGCGGCCTGCTCCTCGAGTTGCAGCTTGGTGATGGCCTCGCGCAGCGGGTCCAGGCTGCGCTCGAAGGTCATGCGCTGCTCGTCGGCCTTGCGCAGGCGCAAGCTGAGGTCGTCATAGTTGGCGCGCACGGCGGCCAGGGCCTGCTCGCGCTCGACCTTGATGGCCAGCGCGTCCTGCAAGCCGGCCTGGGCGGCGGCATCGTTCAGCGTGTCCAGCTCGCCCTGCAGGCTGGCGGCCGACGTGGCCACGGTGGCGATCTGCGCCTCCGCGGTCTCGATGCCGCGCTGCAGCTCGCCGCGGCGTGCTGCGAGCGTCTGGGTCGCAAAACGCGCCTCCTGCGAGCGGCGCTCCAGCGAACGCAACTGCTCGCGCGCATCAGCCAGCTTGCGCTCGGCGGCGATGGTGCCGTCTTCGAGCTCCGCGTGGCGCTGCTGCGCGTCGCCGAGCTGGATGTCCAGTTCCTCGAAGCGGGCCTCGCCGACGGCGCGGCGCTCCTGCAGGCCTTCCTGCTGGGCGGCGATCTCGGCCARCTCGGCATCCAGCACGCTGCGGCGCTGCTGGCTGGCYTCGGCCTGTTGGGAGAGGCGCAGCAGCTCGACGTGGATCTGGTGGGCGCGSGTCTGCGCCTCRCTGGCCTCGCGGCGCAGCGTYGTCARSCGTCCRTTGGCRTCGTTGAACTGGTGCTCGACGCGGCTCAGCGACAGGCGAGCCTCGTCGGCGATCAGGTTCTGGGCGCGCTGGGCTGTCGTCAGCTGCTCGATCTCCTGGGCCCGGGCCAGCAGGCCGGCCTGCTCGGAGTCGGGCGCGTAGAAGGTGACCGAAAACTGGCCAACGGCGTGGCCGGCCGGCGTCAGGATCAGCTCGCCGTGCGTCAGCTTGCCGCGTGCGGCCAGCGCCTCATCCAGCGTCGGCGCGGTGTAGACGCCTTCCAGCCAGTCGTTCAGCAATGCGCTCAAGCCGGCGTCGTTGAGGCGCAGCAACTCGCTGAGCTTGGGCAGGGTCTCGTGCGTGTTGGCGATCGCGCCGGGCGGCGTCGAATAGAAGGCCAGGCGGGCCGGCGGTGCGTCGGCCTCGAAGGCGCGCACCGTGTCCAGCCGGCCGACGCTCAAGGCGCCCATGCGCTCGCGCAGCGCGGACTCCAGCGCGTTCTCCCAGCCTTGAGCGATGTGCAGCTGGGTCCACAGGCCTTGCAGGCCATCCAGCCCATGCTTGGCCAGCCAGGGCTTGAGCTTGCCTTCGGTCTGGACCTTTTCCTGCAGCGCCTTCAGCGCTTCCAGGCGCGCAGTCAGCTCGGACTGCCGGGCGAGCTGGGCATTGGTGTCCTGCTGGGCGTTGCGGCGCTGCTCTTCGAGCTGGGGCAGCTGCTCGGCCAGTTCCTGCAGGCGCGCATCCGACAGGTCGCGCGCCTCGTCGGCCGCGGCGCTGCGTTCGCGCAGGGCTTGCAGCGCCTCGTGGTCGGGCGCGCCCAGGGCACGCGACTCGGCCGTCAGCTTGTCCTCGCGCTGGCGCAGCGCCTTGACCTGCTCGTCCACGCTGCGGCTTTCGGCGGCCAGCACCTGGATCTGCTGCTGCACCTGGGCGACCAGGGCACGCTGCTCGTTGGCGCGGACCTGAGCGGCGCGCACGGCGTCCTCGCTCTGGGGCAGCTGGGCCTGTTGCTCCTCGGCCTGGGCGGCCAGGATCTCGCTCTGTTCGTCGGCGCCGGCGATCTGCTCGGCAATGCCTTCCAGCTCGGCCTTGGCCTGCTCGACGCGCTCGCGCCACTGGCCGTCCTGCGTGTGCAGCTCGGCCAGGCGGGCTTGCGCGCGGTTGCGGCTTTCGACGACGAAGCGGATGCGCTCCTCCAGCCGGCTCACCTCGAGCTGGGCGTCGGCAAAGCGGCCCTGTGAGGCATGCAGTTCGTCGCCGGCCGCGTAGTGCGACTGGCGCACCTCTTCCAGCGTGGCCTCGACGGCGCGCAGCTCGGCCGTGCGTGACTCCAGCGCGGTCAGCGCTTCAGCGTGCGCCGCCTTCACGCGCGTCGCCTCGTTGCCGGCGTCGCGCAGTTTCAGGAACCACAGCTGGTGCAGCTTCAGCGTGCCGCTGTCCTGCAGATTGCGATAGCTGGCCGCAACTTCGGCCTGGCGCTCGAGCTTCTCGAGGTTGGCATTCAGCTCGCGCAGGATGTCGTCGACGCGGGTCAGGTTCTCGCGCGTGTCCTTGAGCCGGTTCTCGGTCTCGCGGCGGCGTTCCTTGTACTTGGAGACGCCGGCCGCTTCTTCGAGGAAGAGGCGCAGCTCTTCGGGCTTGCTCTCGATGATGCGCGAGATGGTGCCCTGGCCGATGATGGCGTAGGCGCGTGGCCCCAGGCCGGTGCCCAGGAACACGTCCTGCACGTCACGGCGGCGCACTGGTTGGTTGTTGATGAAGTAGCTGCTGGTGCCGTCACGCGTCAGCACGCGCTTGACGGCGATCTCGCTGAACTGGTTCCACGGCCCACCGGCACGCGCCGATTGGTTGTCGAACACCAGTTCGACGCTGGAGCGACCCGCCGGCTTGCGGTTGCCCGAGCCGTTGAAGATGACGTCCTGCATGGACTCGCCACGCAGCTCGCTGGCCTTGCTCTCGCCCAGCACCCAGCGCACCGCGTCCATGATGTTGGACTTGCCGCAGCCGTTGGGACCCACAACGCCGACGAGTTGCCCGGGCAACTGGAAGGTCGTGGGTTCAGCGAAGGATTTGAAGCCGGCCAGCTTGATCGAATTCAGCCGCATGTAGCTCGGACGTAAGCCCTTGATTTGGCTAAAGAAAAGCGCCTTCAATGGGCGCTTCGACGGGGTCGGATGATAGCATTCGCACCCTCTCCGATTGACCCTGCATCATGGCTACCAAGAAGTCCGCCTCCGCCCCCGCCGCCAAGAAGAACAAGCCCAAGATGCGCGAGGTGCCCAAGAACCCGCCGACCAAGCCCAGCAAGGACATCCTGGTCTTTCCGAACCCCAACCCGGAGCGCGACTACGTCATCCAGTTCCAGGTGCCCGAATTCACCTGCCACTGCCCGCTGACCGGCCAGCCCGACTTCGCCCACTTCACGATCGACATGATTGCGGACGAGCTCTGCGTGGAGCTCAAGAGCCTGAAGATGTATTTCTGGAGCTACCGCAACGAGGGCGCCTTCCACGAGAAGGTCACCAACACCATCCTCGACGACATCGTCAAGGTCACCGACCCGCGCTTCATCCGCATCACGGCCAAGTGGTATGTGCGCGGCGGCATCTACACGAATGTCGTGGCCGAGCACCGCAAGCCGGGCTGGACGCCGGCGCCGCGCGTGGACCTGCCGGCCCACGGCTTCGAGTCGGGCATGCTGGGTTGATCAGCGTTTCATGACGGGGTTGCGCCGCCAGGCGTCCTGGTTGTCGTCAACGATGCGCCCCGCGTTCAGCGTCGACAGATAGCGCTTGAGCATGGCGTCGAATTCCTGCAGCCGCCCCAGGCAGGCGCTGCGCCGTGACCAGCCCACATAGTTCAGCGCCTCAGCCACATGAGGCTTGAGCGCAACGAATTTGCCCTCGTTGCCGCTGATGATCAGATGCGACAGCGCCGGGTAGTGAGGCGAGATGAAGTAGTCGATGCGGCCGGCATCGAGCTTCAGGAAGTTCTCCTTGATGCCCGGCCCCATCTCGACATTGAGATTGGCCTCGATGTACTCGTCCAGCCCATCACCGAAGCGCGTGCCATGGGTGACACCGCCGCGCAGCCCGCGCAGGTCTTCGCGTTTGGTGAACTTCAGGTTTTGCCCGGCGCGCACGAACACCGACGAAGGGTTGGTGAAGATGGGCGTGTCGGCGAAGGCCAGGTATTGCTCGCGCTCGGCATTGCGCTTGAGCTCGGTGACGATGTCCACTTCGCCGATGCGGGCGTTCTGCAGCACGCGCACGAAGGGCCCGACATAGCGCAGCTCATAGGGCAGCTTGATGGCCTGCAGCACCGCCAGCACGACGTCGACACTGGCGCCGCGCAGCGCCTGTCCGTCATGCCAGGCATAGGGTGGGTACTCGGGGTCGGCCGTCACGACGACCTTCTGGCAGGTCGCCTGACCCAGGGCTGCGCCATTTGCGGCAAGCAGCGCACACACCAGCCAACAGCGCTTCATCTTCATGCCTCCCCAGGCTGCAGATCACGGGCCGCGCCCTATCATGCCTGCATGAGTTTCCCCGTCAATCCGCGGCTCGACCGGCTGCACCCCTACCCTTTCGAGCGCCTGCGCGAATTGACCGCCGGCATCACACCCAATCCCGATCTCGCGCCTATTTCTCTGGGCATCGGAGAGCCGCGCCACGCGGCACCGGCCCTGATTGCCGAGGCCATCAATGCCTCGATGAAGAGCCTGGCGGCCTATCCGGCCACCGCCGGCACGCCAGTGCTTCGCGAGGCCATCGCCGGCTGGATTTCGCGCCGCTACGGCCTGACACTGGACCCAGCCACGCAGGTGCTGCCCGTCAACGGCTCGCGCGAGGCGCTGTTCGCCATCGCGCAGA
Organism: Roseateles sp. P2_H4; assembly: GCF_056403315.1. Lineage (NCBI taxonomy): Bacteria > Pseudomonadati > Pseudomonadota > Betaproteobacteria > Burkholderiales > Sphaerotilaceae > Roseateles > Roseateles sp. P2_H4. The sequence goes on from NZ_JBFUFR010000006.1 coordinate 99,975, forward strand.
CCGTCATCGACTCCAGCCGCCCCGGCGCGACCGTCGTCTGCCCCAATCCCTTCTATCAAATCTACGAAGGCGCCGCCCTGCTGGCCGGTGCCGAAGTGGCTTACGCCAACGCCGACCCGGCGCGTAACTTCGCCGTCGACTGGAACCAGATCGACGAGGCGACCTGGGCGCGCACCCAACTGCTCTACGTTTGCTCCCCAGGCAACCCCAGCGGCGCCGTGATGCCACTGTCCGAATGGCAGGCCCTGTTCGAGCTGAGCGACCGCCATGGCTTCGTCATCGCATCGGACGAGTGCTATTCGGAGATCTATTTCCGTGACGAGGCGCCCCTCGGTGGCCTGGAAGCGGCGGCCAAGCTGGGCCGCAGCGACTTCAAGAACCTGATCACCTTCACGTCGCTGTCCAAGCGCTCCAACGTGCCGGGCCTGCGCTCGGGCTTTGTGGCCGGCGACGCGGCCCTGCTGAAGAAGTTCCTGCTCTACCGCACCTATCACGGCAGCGCCATGAGCCCCATCGTGCAGGCCGCCAGCATCGCCGCCTGGGGTGACGAGGCCCATGTCGTCGAGAACCGGGCCCGCTACCGGCACAAGTTCGCCGAGGTCACGCCGCTGCTCGCCCAGGTGCTGGACGTCGCCCTGCCCGATGCCGGCTTCTACCTCTGGGCGGCTGTTCCAGGCGGTAACGACGTGCGCTTCGCCCAGGAGCTGCTCGCTCAATACAATCTCGCCGTTCTGCCGGGCAGCCTGCTGGCTCGCGAGGCCCATGGCAGCAATCCGGGCGCCGGGCGCATCCGCCTGGCCCTGGTGGCCGACGAGGCCGAATGCCTTGAAGCCGCCCGCCGCATCGTCTCCTTCACGAAATCTCTCCCATGAACACCGCTGAACTGCAAAGCCTGATCGACCTCGCCTGGGACAACCGCGCGGCGCTGGACCCCACCAACGCGCCCGAGCTGCGCCAGGCCGTCGAGCATGTCATCGCCGAGCTGGACGCCGGCCGCCTGCGCGTGGCCACCCGCGAGAGCGTCGGCCAGTGGACGGTGCACCAGTGGGTCAAGAAGGCCGTGCTGCTGTCCTTCCGCCTGAACGACAACCGCATCATGGGCGACAAGGAACTGACCTTCTTCGACAAGGTGCCCACCAAGTACGCCGGCTGGAGCGACGAACAGCTGCGCGCCAGCGGCGTGCGCATCGTGCCCCCGGCCGTCGCGCGCCGCGGCAGCTTCCAGGCCAAGAACGTCGTGCTGATGCCCAGCTACGTGAACATCGGCGCCTATGTCGACGAAGGCGCCATGGTCGACACCTGGGCCACCGTCGGCTCCTGCGCGCAGATCGGCAAGAACGTGCATCTCTCCGGCGGCGTCGGCATCGGCGGCGTGCTGGAACCGCTGCAGGCCAACCCGACCATCATCGAAGACAACTGCTTCATCGGCGCCCGCTCCGAGGTCGTCGAAGGCGTCATCGTCGAAGAGAACTCGGTCATCTCGATGGGCGTCTACATCGGCCAGAGCACGCCGATCTATGACCGCGCCACCGACACCGTCAGCTACGGCCGCATCCCGGCCGGCTCCGTCGTCATCTCGGGCTCGCTGCCCAAGGATGGCGGCCGCTACTCGCTGTACGCGGCCATCATCGTGAAGCGCGTCGACGCCCAGACGCGCTCCAAGACCAGCATCAACGAACTGCTGCGGGCCTGATCATGACGGGACCCAGCGCCGGCAACATGGAACGCATCCTTCGGCTGATGGCCGACAAGGGTGCGTCGGACTGTTATCTGTCTGCCAACATGCCGGTGCTGATCCGCATCAACGGCCAGACCGTGCAGCTGTCGGACCAGCTGCTGACGCCACCGCAACCGCGCCAGCTCATCGCCGAGGTCATCGACCCGACGTCGCTGGCCGAGCTGGACAACACCGGCGAGCTGAACATGGCGGTGTCGGTGCGCGGCGTGGGCAGCTTCCGGCTGTCGGGCTTCCGCCAACGCGGCTCGATTGCCGGCGTGTTCCGCCACATCCCGCATGACATCCCGACGCTGGACAGCCTGCAGCTGCCCGACGTGCTCGGCACGATGATCAAGGAGAAGCGCGGCCTCATCCTGATGGTGGGCGCCACCGGCACCGGCAAGAGCACCACGCTCGCGTCCATGCTGGAGATGCGCAACCAGACGATGACGGGGCATATCCTCACCATCGAGGACCCGATCGAATACCTGTTCAGCAACAAGCGCTCGGTCGTCAACCAGCGCGAGATCGGCCGTGACACGGCCACGCTGCAGATCGCGCTGAAGAACGCGCTGCGCCAGGCACCGGACTGCATCCTGATCGGCGAAATCCGCGACCGCGACACCATGACGGCGGCCATCAGCTATGCGTTGTCCGGCCACCTGGTGCTGGCCACGCTGCACGGCAACAACACCTATCACGCGCTGAACCGCATCCTGTCCTTCTACACGCCGGAGTCTCGCCCGGCGCTGCTGAACGACCTGGCGGCCGGCCTCAAGGCCATCGTGTCGCAACGCCTCGTGCGCGCCACGGCCGGCGGCCGCGTGCCCGTCGTCGAGATCCTGTTCAACACCAAGCTGACGTCCGAGCTCATCGAGCAGGGCGACTTCGCCGGCGTGAAGGAGGCCATGGAGAAGTCCATCGCCGAGGGCTCGCAGACCTACGAAGAGCACTTCGCCAAGCTCATCACCGACGGCACCATCACCCGCGAGGAAGGCCTGGCCTTTGCCGACTCGCCGACCAACCTGCTGTGGCGGCTGCAGAACGAAGCACCGGGCCAGCGCCTGGCCACCGCGCCGCGCAAGGAAGAGAAAGCGGGCGACGAGGCCAGCTTCACCGAAATCACATTGGACGTCCGCGGCTCTTGAAACTGATCGACTGCATCGAATCCCAAGCCGCCCGCCTCACCCAGGCGGGCTTGTTTTTTGGCCATGGCACGACGAACGCGTTCGACGAGGCCATGTGGCTGGCGCTGTGGCGCCTGGGCCTGCCGCTGGACGCGCTGGACGAGCATGAGGAGCGCGAGCTGACCGTGGCCGAGTTGGCTTCGGTCGTCGCGCTGATCGACGAGCGCATCTCGACGCGCAAGCCCGCCGCCTATCTGACCGGCGAGGCGTGGCTGCAGGGCGTGCCCTTCACCATCGACGAACGCGCCATCGTGCCGCGCAGCTTCATCGCCGAGCTGATCGCCGACGCCAGCATCGACCCCTGGCTGCACCCCGACAGCCGCCGCGTGCTGGACCTGTGCACCGGCAACGGCAGCCTGGCCGTGCTGGCGGCGATGGCCTGGCCGGATGTCGAGGTCGATGCACTGGACATCGACACCGACGCGCTGGCCGTCGCGAAACTGAACATCGAGCGCCACAACCTGGCGCTGCGCATCCGCATGCTGCAAGGCGACGGCCTGGCCGGCGCCCAAGGACCCTACGACTTGATTCTCTGCAACCCGCCCTACGTCAACAGCCAGAGCATGGCCGCCCTGCCCGCCGAGTACCTGGCCGAGCCCGAGCTGGCCCTGGCCGGCGGCGCCGATGGCATGGATTTCATCCGCGAGCTGCTGCGCGCCGCGCCCGCTGCGCTGAACGACGACGGCGTGCTCGTGCTGGAGATCGGCAACGAACGCCCCTTCTTCGAGGCCGCCTTCCCCCAGCTGGAAGTCGTCTGGATGGAAACTTCCTCGGGCGCCGACCAAGTCCTCCTGGTCACGAAGGAGGCCCTGCAATGATCACGCTGCGCGACATCACGCTGCGCCGCGGCGTCAAGGTGGTGCTGGACAACGCCTCCGCCACGCTGCAGCCCGGCGAGAAGATCGGCCTGGTCGGCCGCAACGGCGCCGGCAAATCCAGCCTGTTCGCGCTGCTGACGCACCGCCTGGGCAACGACAAGGGCGAGGTCGAGGTGCCCAAGCACTGGCGGCGCTCCGAAGTCGCCCAGAACATGCCCGAGACCGAGGACGGTGCGACCGACTATGTGCTCGAGGGCGACCTGCCCCTGATGGCCGCCCGCGCCGCGCTGGAGGCCGCCGAAGCGGCCAACGACGGCCACGCGATGGCCGATGCGCACGCGCTGCTGGCCGACGTCGGCGCCTTCGACGCCCGCTCGCGCGCCCAGGCGCTGCTGATGGGCCTGGGCTTCAAGACCGAGCAGCTCGATGCCCCCGTCAACAGCTTCTCCGGCGGCTGGCGCATGCGCCTGCAGCTAGCCCGCGCGCTGATGTGCCCGGCCGAGCTGATGCTGCTGGACGAACCGACCAACCACTTGGACCTGGACGCCCTGGTCTGGCTGGAAGCCTGGCTGCAGCGCTATGACGGCACGCTGATCATCATCAGCCATGACCGCGAATTCCTCGACGCCATCACCAAGGTCACCCTGCATCTGGATGAAGGCAAGCTGGTGCGCTACGGCGGCAACTACACCAGCTTCGAGACCCAGCGCGCCGAGCGCATGGTGCTGCAGCAGGCGGCCTTCGCCAAGCAGCAGGACCGCGTCGCTCACCTGCAGAAATTCATCGACCGCTTCAAGGCCAAGGCCAGCAAGGCCAAGCAGGCGCAGAGCCGCGTGAAGGCGCTGGAGCGTATGGAGCGGCTGGCGCCGGTGTTGGCATCCGCCGACTTCAACTTCGAGTTCCGCGAGCCGCTGAACTTGCCCAACCCGATGCTGATGTTCGACGAGATGTCGGCCGGTTACGGCACGACCACCATCGTCCGCAACGTCGACCGCTCGGTGCTGGCTGGCCAGCGCATCGGCATCCTCGGCGCCAACGGCCAGGGCAAATCGACGCTGGTGAAGACCATCGCCGGCACCCAGCCCGCGCTGGCCGGCAAGCTGACGCAGGGCAAGGGCCTGTCCATCGGCTACTTCGCCCAGCAGGAGCTGGACGTGCTGCGCCTGGACGAAGGCCCGCTGGAGCACATGGTGCGACTGGCCCGCGAGGTGGGCCCGGCCGGCCGCGAGCAGGAGCTGCGCGACTTCCTCGGCCAGTTCCGCTTCACCGGCGACATGGTCAACCAGCAGGTCGGCAGCCTGTCCGGCGGCGAAAAGGCGCGACTCGTGCTGGCCATGCTGGTGTGGCAGCGCCCCAACCTGCTGCTGCTGGACGAGCCGACCAACCACCTGGACCTGAACACCCGCGAGGCGCTGTCGATGGCGCTCAACGAGTTCGAGGGCACGGTCATGCTGGTCAGCCACGACCGCGCGCTGCTGCGCGAGGTCTGCGACGAGTTCTGGCTGGTGGCCGATGGCGTCGTCAAGCCCTTCGACGGCGACCTGGACGACTACCAGAAATGGTTGCTCGACCAGAGCAAGGAAGCCGCCCGTGCGGCCAAGAAGGGGGCCGCCGCCCCTGCGCCCGCCAAGGCGGTGGTGGCTGCTCCCGCTCCGGCTCCTGCGCCGCGCGAGGACCGCAAGGCTTCAGGCCAGGCTCGCTCCAAGCTGGCCGAGCAGACGCGCCCGCTGCGCAAGGAGATGGAGCAGATCGACAAGCGCATGCACGCCCTCGCTACCGAGCGCACCGAGATCGAGGCTCAGCTCGCCGAGGGCGCCGCTGCCTCGGCCATCGCCGAGATGGGTAAGCGGCTGAAGGCGATCAGCGACCAGCTCGAAGCCGACGAAATGCGTTGGCTGGAGCTGGGCGAGCAGATCGAAGCGCTGAGTTGAGTCTCAGCTGAACAGGACGGCTGCCAGCGCCAACGCGCCCGGCAACGCCTGCACGTAGAGAATCTTCTTGGATGCCGTGGCCGCGCCGAACACGCCGGCCACGACGACGCAGCCCAGGAAGAACACCAGCCAGGGCTTGCCCGCACCCGCAGCGCCCAGTATCAGCCCATAGACCAGGCCCGCCACCAGGAAGCCGTTGTAGAGCCCCTGGTTGGCCGCCAGCGCCTTGCTGCGCTCGGCGAAGTCCTTGTCCAGCCCGAAGGCCTTGCGGCCCAGCGGCTTGGTCCAGAAGAACATTTCCAGCACCAGGAAGTACAGGTGCAGCAGCGCCACCAGCGCCGCCAGCACGATTGCGACCATCTGCATCGTCTCTCTCCTCGTTCTTTGATAGGGGTGGCGCATCGTCTCAGATCACCCTAGCGTCCGGTGTCGCCCAAAAGACCATTTAACTTGTGTGCAATTGAATTGCGAACTACATTAATGGCCATGGCACGCAGCAAGACCCCCTCCCCCACCGCCGATCCCCGCGGTGAATGGCTGCAGCTGGACCGCCAGCTGTGCTTCGCGCTGTACAGCAGCTCGCTGGCAATGACCCGCATCTACAAGCCCCTGCTGGCCCCGCTCGGCCTGACCTATCCGCAATACCTCGTCATGTTGGTGTTGTGGGAGGTCGAGGGCCCAAGCGTGTCGCAACTGGGCCAGCGGCTGTCGCTGGACTCGGGCACGCTGACGCCGCTGCTCAAGCGTCTGGAAGCCCTGGGCCATATCGAACGCCGCCGCGCCAGCGACGACGAGCGCCGCGTCGACATCTTCCTCACACCCCAGGGCCGCAAGCTGCGCGAGCTCGCCCTGGACATCCCCAGCCACCTCGCCTGCGCCAGCGCCTGCGAGCTGGACGAGGTCATCGCGCTGACGCAGCGGCTCACGCAGCTGCGCCAGCAACTCAACCGGGCTGCCGACGCGGCCGCCTGATTTCTTCCCCACCCCACCACCCCACCACCCCACCACCCCAAAGGAGCCCACCATGGCCATCGAAAAAGCCCTCTACACCGCCACCGCCACTGCCACCGGTGGCCGCGCCGGCACCGCCAAGTCGTCTGACGGCGCCATCGACGTCACGCTGTCCACGCCCAAGGAACTGGGCGGCGCCGGCGGCCCGGGCACCAACCCCGAGCAGCTGTTCGCGGCCGGCTATTCCGCCTGCTTCATCGGCGCCATGAAGGCCGTTGCCGGCAAGCAGAAGATCGCCCTGCCCGCCGAGGTCTCGATCACCAGCGACGTCGCCATCGGCCCGCACGCCAACAAGCCGGGCGCCTTCGGCATCCAGGTCGACATGAAGATCTCCGTGCCCGGCATGGACCGCGCCGCGCTGGAAGCCCTGGTGGCCACGGCCCACGAGGTCTGCCCCTACTCGAACGCCACGCGCGGCAACGTCGACGTCTCGCTGACCATCGTCTAAGACGGACGTCACGCCGGCGTCACACGCGCCGGCCAGCATCGCGGGTTTTCCAAACACTCCGGAGACCCGCGATGCGCCCCAGCCTCATTCCCACCGTGCTCGCCAGCGCCCTGCTGGCCCTCGCCGCCCCATCCCGTGCGGCCGAGCCGGTGCTGATCGGCATGGGCTCGCTGAGCAGCTCCGTGAGCGACCTGTCCGGCCTGAACTATTCGCTGGAAAGCGGCCTCGCGGCGAACCAGCTTGGTGGCGTCGGCTCCGCTCTCGCCTGGGCCGGTGGCAATACCTTCCTGGCCCTGCCCGACCGCGGCCCCAACGCCGCCGCCTGGCTCACCGACACCGCGTTCGGTGCCACGGTCGACAACACCACTTCCTTCATCAGCCGCTTCCACACGCTGCAGCTCAACCTGGTCGCCACGCCCAGCGGCCCCCTGCCCTACACCCTGCAGACGACGCTGAAAGCCACCACGCTGCTGTCCAGCCCGACGGCCCTGAGCTATGGCGCCACGGCACCGACGCTGACCGGCCTGGTCAACAGCAACACGCTGGCGTCGGGCAGCACCCAATATTTCTCCGGCCGCTCCGACAACTTCGCCACCGGCCTGTCCACCAACCCGAACAACGCCCGCCTCGACCCTGAAGGCATGCGCGTCTCCAACGACGGCAAGAGCGTTTTTGTCTCTGACGAATACGGCCCCTACGTCTACCAGTTCGACCGCGCGACCGGCGCGCGCATCCGCACCTTCAGCCTGCCCAACAGCTTCGCCATCTCCAACCAGACACCGTCCGTCAACACCGAGATCTCCGGCAACACCTCCGGCCGCGTCACCAACAAGGGCATGGAAGGCCTGGCCATCTCGCCGGACGGCAAGACGCTGTTCGGCTTCATGCAAAGCCCGCTGATCCAGGACGGCGGCGACGGCGGCCGCTACAACCGCATCGTCAAGATCGACATCGCCACGGGCAACGTCAGCCAGTTCGCCTTCGACAACCAGATCAACGGCAAGGCTTACAACAGCAGCGAACTGCTGGCACTGAACGACCACGAACTCGTCGTGCTCGAGCGCGATGGCAAGGGCCTGGGCGACGGCTCGCCCGGCTCCAAGGCCGTGGTCAAGCAGCTCATCAAGATCGACCTGACCGGCGCGACCGACGTCAGCGGCATCGCCGACCTGCGCACCCAGCCCGGCACGGCCATCGTCGGCACCCGCTTCCTCGACATCAAGGCCGCGATGAACGCCGCCGGCCTCTCCGATGCCATGGTGCCGTCCAAGCTCGAAGGCATCGCTTTCGGCGAAGACGTCATGGTCAATGGCAAGTCGATGCACACGCTGTACCTGTCCAACGACAACGACTTCCTGGGCAACGTGTTGCCCAACGGCAGCGCCACGCCGGTGGCCTACGGCAACCAGTTCTACGTCTTCGCCTTCGAGGGCAATCTGGTCAACCAGGCCATCGCCGCCGTGCCGGAGCCCAGCCAGGTCGCGATGCTGCTCGCCGGCCTCGGCGCCATGGGCTTCATCGCCCGCCGCCGCCGCGGCTGATCAGCCTTCGGCGAGCAGGGCCAGGATCATCTCTATCCTGGCCTTGACCGGACTGAGCGCACCCGCGCTGGGCAGCAGGCCGGGCAGATCCATGACCGGGCCGGCATCGCAGCGCGTGCTGCGCCACACCTTGACGCCCCCCGCCTGAGCTTCGCGCAGGGCCGCATCCAGGCCGCGACTCAAGGTGCCGTTGCCGGTGCCCGCGGCGATCAAGCCGTCGACGCCGCTCGCCCACAGGGCACGCACGACAGTGCCGTCGGCACCCGCATGGTTCATGACGATCTCGACGCGCGGCCAGCGCTCGGCAGGCGCTGCGATACGCGCCAGGCCCTGGGCCTCGCACACCGGCCAGCGGCCCAACTGGCGCACGCTGCCCTCCTCCACCCGCGCCACCACGGCCCCATCGACCGACTCGAAGGTGTCGACGCGATAGCTGTGCGTCTTGCGCACCTGGACCGCGTCATGCACGCGGCCGGCGAAGGCCACGACGACACCGCGGGCATCCGGCGTCGCGGCCACCTGCACGGCGTCGAAAAGATTCTGCGGGCCGTCCGGTGCCAGCGCCGTGGCCGGACGCATCGCTGCCGTCAGCACGACGGGCTTGGCGGGTGACAGCACACGGTGCAGGAAATAGGCCGTCTCCTCCAGCGTGTCGGTGCCGTGGGTGATGACGATGCCGGCGACCTCGGGCCGGTCGAGCTGTTGCTGCACGGCCGTGGCCAGCCGCTGCCAGGTCGCGAAATCCATGTCCTTGCTGTCCAGCTGGGCCAATTGCTGCGCTTCCAGCTTCTGCCCCGACAGCGCCGGAACTGCCGCCAGCAAATCCTCGACGCTCAGTTGCGCGGCCGTGTAGCCGACCCCGTCGCTGGCGGTTTTCGCAGTGCCGGCAATCGTGCCGCCGGTGCCCAGAATGACGATCAGACGATCAAGGGTTTGCAATTTCTTGGATTCCTGGATGAAAATACAGGTGCTGGACAAATTTCCAGCCACTCAAAAGGCCGCCCGTGCAAGACCGTCCCAAGCTTACCGCCCGACAGCAGCAGATCTTCGACCTGGTGCGCAACGCGATCGAAAGCACCGGCTCGCCGCCCACCCGCGCGGAGATCGCCGCCGAACTGGGTTTCAAGTCCGCCAACGCGGCCGAGGAACATCTGCAGGCCCTGGCCCGCAAGGGCATGCTGGAACTCATCGGCGGCACCTCGCGCGGCATCCGCTTGAAATCGGACATCCTCAACGCCGTCAACCGCGCCCGCCAGTTCAGCCTGCCCATCCCCAGTCTCGCTCAGCTGACACTGCCCCTGATCGGCCGTGTGGCTGCCGGCGCCCCCATCCTCGCGCAGGAGCATGTCGAGCAGACCTACACCGTCGAGCCCGGCCTGTTCGCCAGGAAGCCCGACTACCTGCTCAAGGTCAAGGGCATGAGCATGAAGGACATCGGCATCCTCGACGGCGACCTGCTCGCCGTGCAGTCGGCCAAGGAAGCCCGCAACGGCCAGATCGTCGTGGCACGAGTGGGCGAAGAGGTCACGGTCAAGCGCTTCAAGCGCGGGCCTGAGGGCATCCAGCTGCTGCCCGAGAACGCCGATTTCGAGCCCATCCTCGTCAATGAACACAGCGAGAGCTTCAGCATCGAAGGGCTGGCCGTTGGCCTGATCCGAGGACAAGGCTTCAACTGATTTCAAACGGGGGTTCAATTCCCCCCGGCGCGCTCGAAATGAAAAAGGCCCGTGTCACCGACACGGGCCTTTTTGCTTGGATGGTGGAGCCGGGGGGAATTGAACCCCCGTCCGCAAGCCATCACCGGGCAGATCTACATGCTTAGCCGGCTGATTTGAATCTCACGGTCAACTCGCGCAGTGGCACGCTAGCTTTTCCGCCAGTCACTTGATCTCACGCCCCACCGAGTGACCCGGTGCGACGCCAGCCGATGTGAGTGACTTCTCAGCCTTGCCCCTTGCGGAACTCAGCCCGGCCCATCGGCCTGCCGTTGAGAAGCTCATCCGCAATTAAGCGGCGAGTGCGAACGTAGAGTCGTTTGCAGTTACTGTGTTTCCAGATGTATTTACGAGGTGACTGGTCCTCGGCATGCCCTACTCCGGATCCGCACCCACGTCGAAACCAAGTCGGCCCCAGAGAACCCCTATCTTAGGCCAGTCCGAGTCGCTTCAAGAGCTCGCCGGGCGCTGACAGCTCCAGGTCGGCTCTCCAATGACGAAATTCGCCGCCGTGGCCGAGATAGCCCCAGGTTGCTGCGGCCGTCGCCATGCCGGCCGCACGCCCGGCCAGGATGTCGCGTTCGTCGTCGCCGACATAGAGACAGGACTCGGCTGCCACGTTCAGGCGGCGTGCGGCCTCCAGCAACGGCGCGGGGTGAGGCTTGGTGTGGCCGGTCGTGTCGCCGCCGACGATGGCACCGGCCGATAGGCCCAATGCCGTGGCCAGCGGCAAGGCAAAGCGTTCGGCCTTGTTGGTGACGATGCCCCAGGCCAGGCCGGCTGCGGTTAACGCAGCGAGTTCGGTTTCGACGCCGGCAAAGGCTTGCGTACTGTCGTACATCAGCGCTTCGTAGCGGTCCAGGAACTCGCGCTTGAGTTCGTCATAGTCTGGCTGACCAGGCGCGGAACCGAAGGCCTGGCCGAGCATGCCGCGTGCGCCAGAGCCGCCGTGCGGCCGGTATTGGGCCAAGGGCAGCGCAGCAAGGCCGCGTTCGGCGCGCATCGCGTTGGCTGCCGCTGCGAGGTCGGCGGCGCTGTCGATCAGCGTGCCGTCCAGGTCGAACAGGACGGCACGCAGATGCGACCAGTGTGCAGCGAGCTTCAAGCGGGGCGGCGGCAGGCCAGCAGATAGTTCACGTCGGTATCGCTCCCCAGGCTGTAGCGCTGCGTCAGCGGGTTGTAGCTCAGGCCACGGCTGCCTTGCAGCTCCAGGCCGGCGTCACGGCAGAACTGGGCCAGCTCGGACGGCTTCAGGAAGCGCGCGTATTCATGCGTGCCCTTGGGCAGCATGTTGAGCACGTACTCGGCCCCGACGATGGCGAGCAGGAAGGACTTGACGTTGCGGTTCAAGGTCGACAGGAAGACCCAGCCGCCGGGTTTGACCAGCGTCGCGAGCGCGCGCACCACCGAGGCCGGATCGGGCACATGCTCGAGCATTTCCATGCAGGTGACCACGTCGAAGCTGGCCGGCTGTTCGGCCGCCAGCGCCTCGACGGCGACCTCGCGGTATTCCACGCCCTCGGTGCCGGCCTCCATCGCATGCAGTTCGGCCACGCGCAGCGGCTTGGTCGACAGATCGATGCCCAGCACGCTGGCGCCCGCACGGGCCATGGAGTCGCTCAGGATGCCGCCGCCACAGCCCACGTCGAGGGCGCGCTTGCCCGCCAGCGGGCACAGCTGCTGGATCCAGCCCAGGCGCAGCGGGTTGATCTGATGCAGCGGCTTGAAGTCACTCTCGGGATCCCACCAGCGGTGGGCCAGTTCGCCGAATTTGGCGAGCTCTTGAGGGTCGGCGTTGATCGTCATGACGGAATCGGAAAAAAGAAAAGCCCCGACGGCGGGCCGGCGGGGCTTTGCGCAAAGCGCCCGAGGGCGCTAGAGCTTACTTGTTGCGCGTACCGACGACTTCGATCTCGGTGCGGCGGTTCTTGGCGCGGCCTTCGGTCGTCTTGTTGTCGGCGACGGGCTGCTTTTCGCCCTTGCCTTCGGTGTAGACGCGGTTCGGCTCGACGCCCTTGCTCACCAGGTAGGACTTGACGGCCTCCGAGCGGCGGATCGACAGCTTCTGGTTGTACTCATCGCTGCCCACCGAGTCGGTGTGGCCAACGGCGATGATGACTTCCAGGTTGATGCCCTTGGTCTTGCTGACCAGGTCGTCCAGCTTGGCGGTGGCTTCGGGCTTCAGCGTCGACTTGTCGAAGTCGAAGAAGGCATCAGCAGCGAAGGTGACCTTCTCGCTGACCGGCGCCGGGGGCGGCGGGGTCACGGGCTTGGGCGGCACGGGAGCCGGAGCCGGGGGCGGCGGGGCGACCGGAGGAGCCGGTTCAACCTTGGGCGCCGGCTTGATTTCGCCGTCGCAACCCTTGGCAGCCGTCGCCGGCGTCCAGAAATTGTCGCGCCAGCAATATTCGTTGGTGCCGTTCTTCCAGACGGTGCCGTCGGTTGCACGCCAGTTGTCGATGGCCTGGGCAGATGCACCAGACGTAGCAACGGCGACAGCGGCCACCGCAAACAGCGACGCCACACGATTCAGTTTCTTCATGATTCTCCTCTCAAGGAATGCCGCAGTTGCCCTGCGAGAGTCAGTACTCAACCTCTAACCTCAGGAGAGACTTTAGGGTTTCTCCTAGGGACTCGACGATTGTGCCATGGGGGCACCGAGACGACCGCATTGTGGCGGCCTACGTTCATGGGCACGGTGACGATGTTGCGCTGCTGCTACAAGGTGGCGCGGCCCTTAGAATTCGCGCCTTTCACCTACCTCCAAGGACGCCGCGCCCATGTAGGCGCGTGCCACGCTGCGCATGACCCAGTTCGCCAAGGAAACCCTGCCGATCAGCCTTGAGGAGGAGATGCGCCGCTCCTACCTCGACTACGCGATGAGCGTGATCGTGGGACGCGCGCTGCCCGACGCCCGAGACGGGCTGAAGCCAGTGCATCGTCGCGTGCTGTACGCGATGAACGAGATGGGCAACACCTACAACGCCAAGTACCGCAAGAGTGCGCAGGCCGTGGGTGAAACGATGGGTAAATACCACCCACACGGTGACTCGGCCATTTACGACACCATCGTCCGCATGGCCCAGCCGTTCAGCCTGCGCCACATGCTGATCGACGGCCAGGGCAACTTCGGTTCCATCGACGGCGATAACGCCGCGGCGATGCGATACACCGAGATTCGTCTCGACAAAATCGCTCACGAAATGTTGGCCGACATCGACAAGGAAACCGTCGATTTCGGACCGAACTACGACGGCAGCCATAAGGAACCCCTGGTACTGCCGACCCGTTTGCCAAATCTCCTGGTGAATGGTTCCTCGGGTATTGCCGTGGGTATGGCGACGAATATCCCGCCGCACAACCTGAATGAGGTCGTCGACGCCTGCCTGTTCGCGCTGAAGAACCCGGAGTGCACGGTCGACGAGCTGATGGAGATCATCCCGGCGCCGGACTTCCCGACCGCCGGCATCATCTACGGCCTGGCCGGTGTGCGCGACGGTTACCGCACGGGGCGCGGCCGCATCGTCATGCGCGCCAAGGTGCACTTCGAGGACATCGACAAGGGCTCGCGCCAGTCGATCATCGTTGACGAGATCCCCTACCAGGTCAACAAGAAGACGCTGCTCGAGCGCATCGCCGAGCTGGTGCACGAGAAGAAGATCGAAGGCATCAGCCACATCCAGGACGAGTCCGACAAGTCCGGCATGCGGGTCGTCATCGAGCTCAAGCGCGGTGAAGTGCCCGAGGTGGTGCTGAACAACCTGTACAAGCAGACGCAGCTGCAGGACAGCTTCGGCATGAATATGGTCGCCCTCGTCGACGGCCAGCCCAAGCTCTGCAATCTGCGCGACATGGTGGTGGTGTTCCTGGAACACCGCCGCGAGGTGGTGACACGCCGGACGATCTTCGAGCTGCGCAAGGCGCGCGAGCGTGGCCATGTGCTGGAAGGCCTGGCGGTCGCGCTGGCCAACATCGACGAGTTCATCGAGACCATCAAGACCTCGCCGACGCCGCCTGTCGCCAAGGCCGCGCTGATGGCCAAGAGCTGGGATTCGTCGCTGGTGCGCGAGATGCTGTCGCGCACCGAGACCCTGTCGGCCGGCGGGCCCGCTGCCTACCGCCCGGAAGGCCTGGAGCCCGAGTACGGCATGCAGGCCGATGGCCTGTATCGGCTGTCCGAGTCGCAGGCCGGTGAAATCCTGCAGATGCGCCTGCAACGCCTGACCGGCCTGGAGCAGGACAAGATCGTCGGCGAGTACAAGGACGTGATGTCGGAGATCGCCGATCTGCTCAACATCCTGGCCACGCCCGCCCGTGTGACGACCATCATCAGCGAAGAGCTGGTGCAGCTGAAGACCGAGTTCGGCCAGACCAAGCTCGGCGCCCGCCGCAGCGTCATCGAGCACAACGCCCAGGAACTCGGCACCGAAGACCTGATCACGCCGACCGACATGGTCGTGACGCTCTCGCACACCGGCTACATCAAGAGCCAGGCCCTGAGCGAATACCGCGCGCAGCGCCGCGGCGGCCGCGGCAAGCAGGCCACGGCAACGAAGGAAGACGACTGGATCGACCAGCTCTTCATCGCCAATACCCACGACTGGATCCTGTGCTTCTCCGACCGCGGCCGCGTCTACTGGCTCAAGGTCTGGGAAGTGCCGCAGGGCTCGCGCAACTCGCGCGGCAAGCCCATCGTCAACATGTTCCCGCTGCAGGCCGGCGAGAAGATCACCGTGGTGCTGGCACTCACCGGTGAGTTCCGCAGCTTCCCTGAGGATCACTTCATCTTCATGTCCACGGCCATGGGCACGGTCAAGAAGACGTCCCTGAAGGACTTCAGCAACCCGCGCAAGGCCGGCATCATTGCCGTCGACCTGGACGAGGGCGACCACCTGATCGGTGCCGCGTTGACTGATGGCCATCACGACGTGATGCTGTTCAGCGACGGCGGCAAGGCCGTGCGCTTCGACGAGGACGACGTGCGCCCGATGGGCCGCACCGCCCGCGGCGTGCGCGGCATGATGCTCGAGCCCGACCAGCGCCTCATCGCCATGCTGGTGGCCGAAGACGAGACGCAGAGCGTGCTGACCGCCACCGAGAACGGCTACGGCAAGCGCACCAGCATCGTCGAGTACACCCGCCATGGCCGCGGCACCAAGGGCATGATTGCCATCCAGCAGAGCGAACGCAACGGCCGCGTCGTGGCCGCCACGCTGGTGCGCCCGGAAGACGAGATCATGCTGATCACTGACAAGGGCGTGCTCGTGCGCACCCGTGTCAGCGAGATCCGCGAACTCGGCCGCGCCACTCAAGGCGTCACGCTGATCGCGCTGGACGACGGCAGCAAACTGTCTGGCCTGCAGCGCATCGTCGAGAACGACGCCAACGAGAACGACGCCACCGCCGAAGATGGCGATACCGGCTCGGCCGGCGATACCCCTGAAACCCCCAAGGACTGACATGATTTCTCGCAAGCTGGGCCTGGCCCTCGCATTGGCCCTGGCCACCAGCAGCACGCTGGCCGAACCCTCCGCGGCCAAGAAGGCGCTGATCGACAGGATCGTCGCGCTGCAGCAGCAGGGCATGGCCGATGGCCTGGCCGGCAACATCATCCAGGGCCCGCTGTCCCAACTGACCCAGATGGGTCGCGGTGCGCTGCAGCAGGTGCCTGCCGAGAAGCGCGAAGCCACGGCCAAGGCCATGGACGCCGAACTGAAGAAGTTCGTCGACGAAAACGTTCCCTATCTGAAGGACAAGATTGCCAAGGCTGTGCCGACAACGGCTTCGGCCCTGCTGGATGAACGCTTCAACGAGGACGAACTGAAGCAGATCCTGGCCTGGGGAGAATCGCCGGTCAGCCAGAAGTTCGGCCTCGCCAATGTCGAGCTGCAGAAGGCGGTCGCGCAGAAGGTCGTGGCCGAAGTCAGCCCGACGCTGGAAGGCCGCTTCAAGACGCTGAACATGAATATCGCCAAACAGCTGGGCCTGCAACCTCCGCCGGCAGCATCCGCGCCCAAGGCGTCGGCCCCAGCGCCCAAGAAGTAGCCTTCCGATCTCTCGATGACCTCATCCCGCCCGTTCAATTTCGCCCCCGGCCCCGCCACCCTGCCCGAGCCCGTGCTGCGCCAGGTGGCGGCCGAGATGCTGGACTGGCACGGCAGCGGCATGAGCGTCATGGAGATGAGCCACCGCGGCAAGGAGTTCATCTCCATCGCGGAGAGCGCCGAGCGCGATCTGCGTGAGCTGCTCGCGGTGCCGGCCAACTTCCGCGTCCTCTTCATGCAGGGTGGTGGCCTGGGCGAAAACGCCATCGTGCCGCTGAACCTGAGCCGCGGCGGCAAGGTCGACGTCGTCGTGACAGGCTCCTGGTCGCGCAAGAGCGCGGCCGAGGCACGCCGCTATGCCGACGTGCAGATCGCGGCGGACATCGGCCAGGGCAGCGCCATCCCGCGCGACTGGCAGCTGCGCAGTGATGCCAGCTATGTCCACGTCTGCACCAACGAGACCATCGACGGCGTCGAGTTCCACGACCTGCCCCATGTCGGCAACGGCGTGCCCCTCGTCATCGACTGCTCTTCGCATCTGTTGTCGCGCCCCATTGACTGGAGCCGCGTCGGCCTGGCCTTCGGTGGCGCACAGAAGAACATCGGCCCCGCCGGCATGACCCTGGTCTTCGTGCGCGAGGACCTGCTGGGCCGCGCATTGGACATCTGCCCCTCGGCCTTCAACTACGAGACCGTGGCTGCGGCCCAGTCCATGTTCAACACGCCGCCGACCTTCGCGATCTACGTCGCCGGCCTGGTGTTCCAGTGGGTCAAGGGCTTCGAATACGCGGGCAAGCGTGGCCTTGAGGCCATCGAACAGCGCAATATCGACAAGGCCGGCCTGCTCTACACGGCGCTGGATGCTTCCGGCTTCTACGAGAACCGCGTCGACGCCAGCTGCCGCTCGCGCATGAACGTACCCTTCTTCCTGAAGGACGAGAAGCTCAACGAGAGCTTCCTGACCGAAGCGAAATCCGCCGGCCTGTTGCAGCTCAAGGGCCACAAGTCGGTGGGCGGCATGCGTGCCTCCATCTACAACGCGATGCCGCTGGAAGGCGTGCAGGCGCTGGTGTCATTCCTGAAGGACTTCGAGGCTCGCCATGGCTGAACCTGTCGCCTCCGAGGCGCTGCTGGCACTGCGCGACCAGATCGACGGCCTGGACAAGCAGTTGCTGACGCTGCTGAACCAGCGCGCCCGCGTTGCCGAACAGGTCGGCGAGATCAAGCGCGCCGAGGGCACGCCCTTCTTCCGCCCCGACCGGGTGGCCCAGGTCATCGAGAAGATCCGCGCCGCCAACCCCGGCCCGCTGAAGGGCGAGCATGTGACCGCCATCTGGCGCGAGATCATGTCGGCCTGCCTGGCGCTGGAGTCACCGCAGCGCGTTGCCGTGCTCGGACCCGTCGGCACCTTCTGCGAGCAGGCGGCCCTCGAATACTTCGGTGGCGCGGCCGACATGACCTACTGCGCCAACTTCGACGAGGTCTTCCACGCGACGGCCAGCGGCAGCGCCCAGTTCGGGGTCGTCGGTGTCGAGAACATGACCGAGGGCGTCGTCACGCGCTCGCTGGACCTGTTCCTGCACACGCCCTGCCACGTCGTCGGCGAAGTCAGCCTGCTGATCCGCCACAACCTGATGCGCAAGGAACCCTCGATGCATGGCATCGAGGCGGTGCTGGCGCATCCCCAGGCCCTGGCCCAGTGCCAGAACTGGCTCAACAAGCACCTGCCCGACGTCGAGCGCCGGGCCGTGTCCAGCAATGCCGAGGGCTCGCGCCTGGCCGCCACCAACCCGGCCTGGGCGGCCCTGGGCAGCGACCGCGCGTCCACCATCTTCGGCCTGCACATCACGGCCCACGCCATCCAGGACGAGGCCTACAACCGCACGCGCTTCGCCGTCATCTGCCTGCCGCAGACCATGGCCACGCCGCCGGCCACCGGCCGCGACTGCACCAGCCTGGTCGTCTCGGTGCCCAACCGCCCGGGCGCGATGCACGACCTGCTCGTGCCGCTGAAGACCCACGGCGTGTCCATGACCCGCCTGGAATCCCGCCCGGCCCGTACCGGCCAGTGGGACTATTACTTCTACATCGACCTCGACGGCCATCCCAGCCAGTCGAACGTCGCGGCAGCACTGGCGGAATTGCGCGAGTCCTGCGCCTTCTTCAAGATGCTCGGCTCCTACCCGGTGAAGGCTTAAGACATGTTTCAGCAGCTCGGCGTGATCGGATGCGGCCTGATGGGTGGCAGCTTCGCGCTGGCGATGAAAAAGGCCGGCCTCGTCAAGCGCGTCGTCGGCTACAGCAAATCGCCGTCGACGACCGAGCAGGCCAAGAAGCTCGGCGTCATCGACGTGGCCGCCGAATCGGCCCTGCTGGCCGTGTCGGGCTCGGACATCGTGCTGATCGCGGTGCCGGTGTCGGCCACCGAAAGCACGCTGAAGGCCATCCGCCACCTCGTCAACCCGGGCGTCCTCTTCATGGATGTCGGCTCGACGAAATGCGACGTCATCGAAGCTTCGCGCCGCGCCCTGGGCGACCGTGCATCGAGCTTCGTGCCCTGCCACCCCATCGCGGGCAAGGAATCGGGCGGTGTCCAGCATGCCGAGGCCAATCTCTATGAAGGCCGCCAGGTCATCCTGACGCCCCAGCCCTTCACCAACCCGCAGCTCGTGCAGAAGGCCACCGACGTCTGGTCGGCCCTGGGTGCCACCGTGCTGAAGATGCGGCCGCACAACCACGACGCGGCCTTCGCCGCCGTCAGCCATCTGCCGCATCTGCTGGCCTTCGCCTACTTCCAGGCCATCGCCGAGCAGCCCGCGGCACGCGACTACCTGAGCCTGGCCGGCCCCGGCTTTCGGGACTTCACACGCATCGCGGCGGGCGAGCCGGGCGTCTGGCGCGACATCCTGCTGGCCAACAAGCACGAGGTGCTGGCCCAGTCCAAGCGCTTTCGCACCATGCTGGACCAGCTCGAAGCCTTGATCGAAGCGGGCGACGCCACGGCCCTCGAAGCCGCACTGCGCCCCATCTCCGAAGGCCGCCTGGCCTGGGGCAATCCTCCTCCTGCAGTCCCTCCCGGCCGCCCGGCCGGCAAGTGATGTTCAAGATCCCCTTCCTCGACCTGCCGCCCCTGCGCGGCGCCGCAGGCACTGTGCGCCTGCCCGGCTCCAAGAGCATTTCCAACCGCGTGCTGCTGCTGGCGGCGCTGAGCGAAGGCAAGACCGTCGTGCGCGACCTGCTGGCGTCCGACGACACGGCCGTCATGCTGGACGCACTGCGCGCGCTGGGCTGCGGCGTCTGGCGGGAAGGCGAGGCCATCGTCATCGATGGCCTGGGTGGGCGCCTGCGCGCCAAGGAAGCCAAGCTCTTCCTCGGCAATGCCGGCACCGCGATGCGCCCCCTCACCGCGGCGCTCGCATTGCTGGCCGCAACCCAGGGTGGCAGCTTCGAGGTCTCGGGCGTGGCGCGCATGCACGAGCGCCCGATCGGCGACCTCGTGGATGCGCTGCGCGGCCTGGGCTGCGAGATCGATGACCTCGGCAACGCCGGCTACCCGCCGCTGCGCCTGCGCGGGCCCTCGTCGCTGTCCCTCGACACGCCGGTGCGCGTGCGCGGCGATGTGTCCAGCCAGTTCCTGACCGCGCTGCTGCTGGCCCTGCCGCTCGTGGCCGAGCGGGATATCCGCATCGAAGTCATCGGCGAGCTGATCTCCAAGCCCTATATCGAGATCACGCTGGCCCTGCTGGAACGTTTCGGCATCGCCGTGAAGCGCGAGGGCTGGGAGGCCTTCGTCATCCCGGCCGGCAGCCGCTACCGCTCGCCCGGCGAAGTCTTCGTCGAGGGCGACGCGTCCTCGGCCTCCTATTTCGTCGGCCTCGGCGCCATCGCGGCAACGGATGCGCCCATCCGCATCGAAGGCGTCGGCAGCGAATCCCTGCAGGGCGACGTGCGTTTCATCGAAGCCGCGGCCGCCATGGGCGCCTCAGTGCAGACCGGCCCCAACTGGCTCGAGGTCCGCCGCGGCGCCTGGCCGCTCAAAGGCCTGACGCTGGACTGCAACCACATCCCCGACGCGGCGATGACGCTGACCGTCATGGCCCTCTACGCCGACGGCCCGACCACGCTGACCAACATCGCCAGCTGGCGTGTCAAGGAAACCGACCGCATCGCCGCGATGGCGACCGAGTTGCGCAAGCTCGGCGCGACGGTCGACGAAGGCCCGGACTGGATCCGCGTGCAGCCGCTGCGCGACTGGAAAGCGGCGGCCATCCACACCTACGACGACCACCGGGTCGCGATGTGCTTCTCGCTGGCCGCCTTCAACGGCCTGGTCAGCGCCGCCGCCGTGCCGGTGCGCGTGCTCGAGCCGCACTGCGTCGCCAAGACCTTCCCGGACTACTTCGAGACGCTGTTCGGCGTCGTCACCGCCCAGGCCGCCGACATTCCCGTCATCACCATCGACGGCCCGACGGCCTCCGGCAAGGGCACGCTGGCCGACGAGGTCGGCAAGGCCCTGGGCTTCGGCGTGCTGGACTCTGGCGCGCTTTACCGCGTGACGGGCCTGGCGGCCCGCCGCGCCGGCCTGAACCTGGACGACGGCGATGCCGTCGCGGCCATCGTGCCCACGCTGCAGCTGCGTTTCAGTGACGGCAATGTCTTCCTCGGCCAGGAAGACGTCAGCGCCCGGCTGCGCGCCGAAGCGACCGGCCTGCTGGCCTCGCAAGTCGCCGTGCATGCCCAGGTGCGCCAGGCGCTGCACCAGTTGCAACTCGACTTCCGCCGCCTGCCCGGCCTCGTCGCCGACGGGCGCGACATGGGCACAGCCATTTTTCCGGACGCTGACTTGAAGGTATTCCTGACGGCAAGCGCCGCCACGCGCGCTGACCGGCGGCATAAGCAATTGATTTCCAAAGGAATTTCGGCTAATATCGATAGCTTGCGCGAAGATTTGGAGGCGCGGGACGAACGGGACAAGAACCGCTCGGCCTCACCTCTGCTCCCAGCGCAGGACGCGCAGTTGCTCGACAACTCGGCGCTGACCATCGAAGCCTCGGTGGATCAGGTGCTGGCTTGGTGGCAAAAGCGCCGACCGTTCTGACGTTCGCATCCCATTCGGGAATGCCAATTGCCAGAACGGTCCAGGCCTGAGAAGCCAGGGCCCGCCGGCCTCCATCGGACGCCAGTCCGAATGGCAAGAGGAACGCAAGTGCCTCGAGATCGGCGGAACTCAACAAACTAACCCGCAGGTTCGCCTGCACCGCAGCGCCGCGAAAGCGGCGCATCAGGATCCATCAACATGTCCCAAACCCAAACCGCCCAAGCCTCCGGCATGGAATCCTTCGCCGCCATGTTCGAGGAGTCGCTGCAGCGCTCCGACATGCGCGCCGGTGAAGTGATCTCGGCCGAAGTCGTTCGTGTCGAACACAACTTCGTCGTCGTCAACGCAGGCCTCAAGTCCGAAGCCTACGTGCCCATCGAAGAGTTCAAGAACGACCAGGGCGAACTGGAAGTCCAAGTCGGCGACTTCGTCTCCGTCGCGATCGACGCCATCGAAAACGGCTACGGCGACACCATCCTGTCGCGCGACAAGGCCAAGCGCCTGGCCTCGTGGCTGAGCCTGGAAACGGCCCTGGAGTCCGGCGACTTCGTGACCGGCACCGTCTCCGGCAAGGTCAAGGGCGGCCTGACCGTCCTCGTCAACGGCATCCGCGCCTTCCTGCCCGGTTCGCTGCTGGACACGCGCCCGGTGAAGGACATGAGCCCGTTCGAGGGCAAGACCATGGAATTCAAGGTCATCAAGCTCGACCGCAAGCGCAACAACGTTGTGCTGTCGCGCCGTGCCGTGGTCGAAGCCTCCATGGGTGAAGAACGCGCCAAGCTGCTCGAAACGCTGTCCGAAGGCGCCATCGTCAACGGCGTGGTCAAGAACATCACCGAATACGGTGCGTTCGTGGACCTCGGCGGCATCGACGGCCTGCTGCACATCACCGACATGGCATGGCGCCGTGTCCGCCACCCGAGCGAAGTCGTTCAGGTCGGCCAGGAACTGACCGCCAAGGTCCTGAAGTTCGACGCCGAAAAGAACCGCGTCTCGCTGGGCATCAAGCAGCTGGGCGACGACCCGTGGTTCGGCGTTGCCCGCCGCTACCCGACCGGCACCCGCCTGTTCGGCAAGGTCACGAACATCGCCGACTACGGCGCGTTCGTCGAGATCGAGCCGGGCATCGAAGGCCTGGTGCACGTCTCCGAAATGGACTGGACCAACAAGAACATCGCCCCCAGCAAGCTGGTCTCGCTGGGCGACGAAGTCGAAGTCATGGTCCTGGAAATCGACGAAGACAAGCGTCGTATCAGCCTGGGCATGAAGCAGTGCAAGGCCAACCCGTGGGAAGAGTTCGCCGAGAACGTCAAGCGCGGCGACAAGGTCAAGGGCCCGGTCAAGTCGATCACCGACTTCGGCGTGTTCGTGGGCCTGGCCCAGGGCATCGACGGCCTGGTGCACCTGTCCGACCTGTCTTGGGACGAGACCGGCGAAACCGCCGTTCGCAACTTCAAGAAGGGCCAGGAAGTCGAAGCCGTGGTTCTGGCCGTGGACGTCGAGCGCGAGCGCATCTCGCTGGGCATCAAGCAGCTGGACAGCGACCCCTTCACCGCCTACACCACGATCAATGACCGTGGCGCCTCGGTGACCGGCAAGGTCAAGACCGTCGACCCGCGCGGCGCCGAGATCGAGCTGGCTGATGGCGTGATGGCCTATCTGCGCGCTTCGGAAATCTCCCGCGACCGCGTGGAAGACGCCCGCAACGTGCTGAAGGAAGGCGACGAAGTCACCGCGATCGTCGTCAACATCGACCGCAAGACCCGCAACATCCAGCTGTCCATCAAGGCCAAGGACAACGCCGACAACCAGGAAGCCATGCAGCGCCTGAGCCAGTCGAGCGAGCGTGAAAACGCCGGCACCACCAGCCTGGGCGCCCTGCTGCGCGCCAAGCTGGACAACCAGGGCAACTAAGCCCTGTTTGACCTGCCCGGCCTCCTCGGAGGCCGGGTATGCTCCCCACAGGCTCGCCGGCCTCGCCAGCGGGCCTGTTTCAATTCCAAGACCGACAAGCCGCTTCGCTTATGACCCGCTCCGATCTCGTCGCCGTCCTCGCCGAACGATTTGGCCAATTGACCCAGCGCGACACCGAGTTCGCGGTCAAGACCATCCTCGACGCGATGAGCGATGCCCTCGCGCGCGGCCACCGCATCGAGATCCGCGGCTTCGGCAGCTTCTCCATCAGCCGCCGTCCGCCCCGCGTGGGCCGCAATCCGCGCAGCGGCGAACAGGTCATGATCCCCGAGAAGCTGGCACCTCACTTCAAGCCCGGCAAGGCGCTGCGCGAGGCCGTCGACAAGCATCTCCCGGTCACCGACGCCTGAGCCAGAATCCGGGGCCATGCGCACCCTTGTCTGGCTCCTGCGGGCCCTGCTCTTCTTCACGCTGTTCGCCTTCGCGCTGAACAACAGCCACGAGGCCATCGTGCGCTGGTTCTTCGGCCACGAATGGCGCGCACCGCAAGTCATCATCGTGCTGCTGGCCTTCGGCCTGGGCGCCGCCTTCGGCGTGCTGGCCATGGTGCCGTCCTGGTGGCGCCACCGCCGCGCCGCCCAGCGCACCGAGCCCCTGCCCGGCGCGCCCGCGCCGGCTCCCGACGCTCCCACCGCCCCTTACGCCGCCCACCAAGATGGAGTTTGATCCGCGCTGGCTGCTGTTCGTCCTGCCCGTCGTCTTCGTCCTCGGCTGGCTGGCGTCCAAGCTCGATTCCAAGCAGTGGAAGCTGGAACAGCGCGACTCGCCCAAGGCCTATTTCAAGGGGCTGAACCTGCTCTTGAACGAGCAGCAGGACAAGGCCATCGACGCCTTCATCGAAGCCGTCCAGAACGACCCCGACACCTCCGAGCTGCACTTCGCCCTCGGCAGCCTGTTCCGCCGCCGTGGCGAGACCGAGCGCGCCGTGCGCGTGCACGAGCACCTGCTGCGCCGTGGCGATCTGCCCAAGACCGACCGCGACCGCGCCCAGCATGAGCTGGCGCAGGACTTCTTCAAGGCCGGCCTGTTCGACCGCGCCGAGGCGGCCTATGCCGAACTGCGCGGCACCGCCTTCGAGCGCGAAGCGCGGCTGGCCCTGCTGTCCCTGTACGAGCGTTCGCGCGACTGGGCCAAGGCCGCCGAGGTCGCGGCGGAGCTGGAGGCCGCAGGCACGGGCTCCTTCTCCGGTCGGATTGCCCACTACCTCTGCGAGCAGGCCCTCGTGGCCCAGGCCCAGGGTCATGCCGACCTCGCCCAGGACCTGCTCGGCCAGGCCCAGCGCCGCGAGMCCGAAGCCGCGCGCGCCTACGTCATGCAAGGCCAGCTGCTGCTGAAGGCGGGCCAGCCCGAAGCCGCGTTCGCGGCCTTCACCCAATTGCTCGCCGCCAACCCGCCCGCCTTCAACCTGGTCGCCGCCGACTGCGCGGCCGCCGCCCAAAGCCTCGGCCAGCCCGAACGCGCGATCGCGCTGCTGCTGGAGCAGTACCAACGCGCGCCGAGCATGCACCTGCTGCGGGCGCTGGCCACGCTGCAACCCGCACCGCAGCGCGAACGCCTCACAGCCCATCTGCGCGAGCAACCCGCGCTGTCGGCCGCGACCGAACTGCTCAAGCTGAACGCCCCTGCCCTGCCGGCCGCCGAGGCTGCAGCCATGGTGCAGACACTCGAGAAGGCCAGCAAACCGCTGCTGCGCTACCGTTGCGCCGCCTGCGGCTTCGAAGCCGCCCACTATTTCTGGCAGTGCCCCGGTTGCCTGAACTGGGACACCTACCCCCCGCGCCATGTCGAAGAGCTCTGAACGCACCATCATCTGCATGAAGTGGGGCACCAAGTACGGCCCCGAATACGTCAATCGCCTCTATGCGATGGTGCGCCGCCATCTCAAGGGCGATTTCGGCTTCGTCTGCCTGACCGACCGCACCGAGGGCATCCGCCCCGAAGTGCGCTGCTTCCCCATCCCCGAGCTGACGCTGCCCAATGGCGAGCCCGAACGCGGCTGGAAGAAGTTGACGACCTTCAGCCCCGTTCTCGTCAACGAATACGGCCTGAGCGGCACCGCCCTCTTCCTCGACCTGGACGTCGTCATCGTCGACGACATCACGCCCTTCTTCGAGGTGCCGGGCGAGTTCCTCGTCATCCACGACTGGAAGCGCCGCTGGCGCGTGACGGGCAACTCCTCCGTCTACCGCTGGGAGCTCGGCGCCCACCAGGACGTGCTGACCGAGTTCGTCGCCGACCAGGCCAAGGCCAAGACCGAGTTCCGCAACGAACAGGCCTTCCTGAGTGACGTGCTGCACCGGCGGGGCTTGCTCAAGTATTGGGACGACGCCTGGTGCGCCAGCTACAAATACCACTGCCTCCCGGCATGGCCGACCAGCTATTGGCGTGACCCCTTCATTCCCGAGGGAGCGCGCATCCTGATCTTCCACGGCGTCATGAACCCGCCCGACGCGCTGGCCGGCCGCAGCAACGGCAACTGGCGGCATGCGCGGCCGGCGCGCTGGATCGCCGACCACTGGCGCGAATGAGCGTCCTCCCGCTCGCGCTGCTGGCCATCCTGGCCGGCCTCCTGCTGCGCGAACTGGCTACGGTGCTGCGCGCCAAGGTGCCGGCGCAGACGCGCGCCGTCATGGTCGGAGACAACGCGCCGCTGTGCCAGGACGAGATCCCCAAGATCATCTGGACCTACTGGCAGGCCTCGCCGGCACCCGCCTTCATCCAGGCCTGCCTCGCCAACTGGCGTCGTTTCGCGCCTGACCACGAGCTGCGCCTGCTCGATCGCGACGGCGTCACCCGCTGGCTGCCCGAGCTGCGCGCGGACTTCGACGCCATGCCCGCCTACCGCCAGGCCGACTGGCTGCGCATCCAGCTGCTGGCCCGCCATGGCGGCGTGTGGATGGACGCGTCGATGCTGCTGAGCCGCGACCTGGCCTGGCTGCACGAGACCCGCAAACGCCGCGCCGCGGACTACCTCGGCTTCTACATCGACCGCTACACGACGCGACCCGAACTGCCCATCGTCGAGAACTGGATGATGGCCTCGGTGCCCGGCGGCCGCTTTGCCACCGCCCTGGCCACCGCCTTCGACCGCGCGCTGGACGAAGGCGCGGAAGCCCTGCTGCAACGCCTGCAGGCCGAAGGTCGGCACGCCCGCGTCGTGCAGGCGCTGACCAAGGATTTCCAGCGCTATCTGCTGATGCACGTCGCCGCCAGCGATCTGCTGGACCGCGAGCCGCAGCTCGCCCGCCTGGTGCTGCTGCGCGCCGAGGACGGCCCCTTCGCCTGGCATGCTGGCGTGGGCTGGCGCAAGCGCCACCTCTATGCGCGGCTGGCCCTGCTGCCCTGCCCGCGCGTGCTGCCCGCCGTGCTGAAGCTGCGCGGCGGTGATCGTGCCGTCGTCGAGCGCAACTGGCGGCGCGGCCTGGTGTCGCCGTTCAGCGCGCTGGTCCAGCTCATCGACAAGGCGCCATGACACCCTGGCTCAGCCTGCTGTTCCCGATGTATCGGGTCGAGCCCTGGTTGAAGGCCTGCATCGAGTCTTTGAAGCCCCAGCTCGATGACGGCGTCGAGCTCGTCTTTGTGGACGACGCGTCGCCCGATGGCTCGGCGGCTCTCGTGCAAGCATTGCTGCCCCAGGCACGGCTCATTCAACAAGCGGAGAACCGCGGTGTCAGCGCCGCGCGCAACCGGCTGTTGGACGAGGCGCGCGGCGACTACCTGTGGTTCATCGACCCCGACGACCTTGTCGAGCCCGACGTCATCCCGCGGCTGAAGGCCTTGCTGGCTGAGCACCGCCCCGACCTCGTCAGCTGCGACTTCCGCGTCTTCGACGACGGCCCATCGACCGCGTCCCTCAAGCCGCGCCATCGCCACATCGCCAGCTTCGACGGGCCCGGCCAGGTGCTGATGAACGACGTCAACCAGCGCCTGCGCGGCTTCTTCGTGCATGGCCAGTTCCACCCCTGGAGCAAGGTCGTGCGCCGCGCCTGCTGGCCGGCGGCCCTGCGCTTCCCCGAAGGCCGCGTCTTCGAGGACATGGCCGTCTACCCGCGCCTGCTGCTGCACACGCCGCGGCATCTGCACGTCGCCGACGTCTGGATCGCCTACCGCCAGCGCGGCGGCAGCCTGCTCGGCAGCCTGGACGCCAAGCGACTGGATGACTGGACCTGGGCCCTCGACGGCCTCGCGGCCGACCTGCCGCCACTGCACGAGGACACACGCTTCGAGATCGCCCACTTCTGCGCCCGCACCTTGCTGCGCGCCAGACGGCGCCGTCTGCAACTGGGTGGCGAAGCATTGGCCGGCCTGACGACGGATGTCGCGCGCTTCGCCCGCAGCTCGCCGCTGACCCGGCACGAGCTGCTGGCTGCCTACTTCAAGCGGGGACGCTGGCTGCGTGGCCTGCAGTGGTGGCGCAGCGCGTGATCAGCGCCTCGTAGCGCTCGCGCATCAGCATCAGGCCGTGCTCGGCCAATGCCCGTTGGCGCGCCGCCGCGCCCAGCCGCGCGGCCAGCTCGGGCTCGCGCAACAGCCGCGCGATCGCATCGGCCAGCGCCTGCGCGTCCCCCTCGGGCACGAGCAGGCCCGTCACGCCCTCCTCGATGACGCCACGCACGCCGACGACGTCCGAAGCGATGCAGGCACAGCCCGCGGCCATGGCTTCGACGAGGGCCAGCGGCATGCCTTCGTAATGCGTGGACAGCACGTAGATGGCCTGGGAGCGCAGCAGGCCAGGCATGTCGGCATGGTGGCCAAGGAACACGACCTGCTCGCCCAAGCCTAGCTTGGCCACCTTGGATCGCATGCGACTCAGCAGCGGCCCATTGCCGGCCAGTTGCAGCCGGGGCCGCAGGCCGAGCTGCCCCAGCTTGGCCATGGCTTCGATCAGCGTTGCATGGTCTTTCTGCCGCGCGAAGCGGGCCGACATGACGAGACCGGCCTCGCGCTCGCCGCCGGCCTGCGCAAAGCGCGACAGGTCGACGCCGTTGGGGATGGCGATGGTCTTGTCTGCCGGCAGTCCGTGGGCCAGCAGGCTCTGGCGCACGCCCTCGCTGACCCCCACCAGGGCCGCGCTCTTCTCGGCCAGTTGCCGGCTCTCGCGCAGGCTCCAGGGCAGATAGCGCTCGCGCGAGTTGTGCTCGACCTGGATCAGCACCGGCACACCGGCGTCCAGCCCGGCCTGGCGGCCGATCAGGTGTTCGGGGAAGCCATGGGCCAGCAAGGCGACGGGCTGGATCTCTGCCAGCAGGCGCGCCAGCTCGATCTGCGTGCGCCTGTGCACCCAATAGCCCGGCACCAGCAACACCCGCAGCCCCTGGGCCTGCAGGGCCTCGACGCGGGCCATTGGCGTGTGCGGCTTCTGGCGCAGGATGAGGATGGGCTCGAAAGGGCTGCCCTGCAGAGCGGACAGGCAAAGATCAACCGCGACCTGCGTCGCGCCGGAGAAGCCGCCAGTCACGAAATGAACGACTTTCGGGCGCGCGGGAGTCGTCATTGGGTTGGGCATGGGCGCGCAGTGTAAAGAGAAGGCCCCCATGTGGCGGCACGCCGCCACGCCCCCCGAGGGGGCTCAGGGCACTTGGGGCGGCCCGGCGTGCCCCGGGAGACAATCGCGCCCCATGTCTCCTGACACCAACGCCTCTCCCGCTCAACGCCTGGGCCACTTCGTCTACCCCCACCGCTGGGGCGCGCTGCTGACCGTGCTGGCCTATGTCGGCGCCGCGGCCACCGAGCCGATGATTCCCAAGCTCATCGGCTATGCCTTTGGCGAGGGCTTCACCAAGGACGCCTTTCCGCTGTGGATGATCCCCGTCGTGCTGATCGGCCTGTACCTGATGCGCGGCATCTTCGGCTTCGCCGGGCAATACCTCTTCAACTGGACCGTCACGCGCAGCGTGATGGACTTCCGGGCCACCCTCGTCAACGCCCTGCTGCGCCTGGACGCCCAGGTCTACACCCGCATGCAGCCCGGCACGGCGGTCAGCAAGGTCGTCAACGATCCGCAGCAGATCCTGCAGTTGGTGGGCGACGTCGGCATGAGCGTGCTGCGCGACGGCCTGCCCGCCATCGCCATGCTGGCCTATCTCTTCTATCTGAACTGGCAGCTGACCCTGCTCAGCCTCGTCGTCACGCCGCTGATGGCCCTCATCATGAAGAAGGTCAACCAGCGCATGCGGCTGATGGCCTCGCGCTCCTACGACTCGCAACTGCTGCTCGTCAACAAGGTCGATGACCTCGCCCGCGCCTGGCGTGTCGTGCGCCAGTTCGGCGCCGAGGCCCATGAGCGCGAGCGCTTCGCCGAGACCGCCCACGAGGTGCGCCGCAACAACCTGAAGACGGCCACCGCCGGCGCCCTGGCCCAGCCCTTGTCGCAACTGGTCGCCGCCGTGGGCCTGTCCTTCATCATCTGCGTGACGCTGTGGCAGGCTCGCGCTGAAGGAACCGGCGTGCAGGCCTTTGCCGAGTTCGTCACGGCGCTGCTGTTGCTGACCTCGCGGCTGCGCCATCTGTCCGACCTGGCAGCCCCGCTGACGCGCGCCAGCGTCATCGCCAAGGGCTGCTTCGAGCTGATGGACGCCCCCAAGGAGGCCGACAGCGGCACGCTCGAACTGCCCGAGTCGGCCCTGGGTGACCTGGCGATGGAATCGGTCAGCCTGACCTATCCGGGCGCCAACCAGGCGGCGCTGGACGGGCTGAGCCTCAGTTTCCCCGCCGGCAAGACGACGGCCCTGGTCGGCGCCTCGGGCGCGGGCAAGAGTTCCATCATCCATCTGCTGCTGGGTTTCGGCCGGCCGGATGCCGGTCGCATCCTGCTCGATGGCAATGACATCGAGGCGCTGACCCGTCTATGCCTGCGCCGCCAGTTCGCCGTCGTGTCCCAGGACATCGTCCTCTTCGACGACTCGGTGGCCAGCAACATCGCCTATGCCCAGCCCCGCGACGAAGCCAAGCTGGAGGCCGCCTTGCGCGCCGCCCATCTGTGGGACTTCGTGCAGGCCCTGCCCGAGGGCGTGGAGACGAATGTCGGCGCCAACGGCAGCAAGCTGTCCGGCGGCCAGCGCCAGCGCCTGGCCATCGCCCGGGCCCTCTACAAGGACGCGCCGATCTGGATCTTCGACGAGGCCACCTCGGCCCTGGACACCGAGAGCGAGCGCGCCGTGCAGCAGGCCTTGACCGCCTGGTCGGGCCGCAAGACGCTGATCGTCATCGCCCACCGCCTGTCCACCATCCGCGACGCCGACGCCATCCATGTACTGGGTGGCGGCAAGCTCGTCGAGACCGGCACGCATGCCGAACTGCTGGTCCGCGATGGCGCCTATGCGGCCATGGTGCGGGCCCAGGCCGGCGAGGGCTGAGCGTGAAGCGGCGGGCACTGCTGCTGTGTTGGGCGGCGCCCGCAGCCTGGGCCCAGGCCGAGGTCGAAGCCAACACCGCGACGCGCGCCGAGCTCGAGTCCCTGCCCGGCCTGGGCCCGGCCCTGGTGCAACGCCTGCTGGCCGCGCGACCGTTCCAGGACTGGGCCGACCTGATGAAGCGCGTGCCGGGCGTCAAGGCGGCTGCCGCCCGCAAGCTCTCCGGCGCCGGCCTGCGCGTGGCCGGCCAACCCTTCTCTTCAACAGTCGGCAG
Organism: Roseateles sp. P2_H4; assembly: GCF_056403315.1. Taxonomy (NCBI): domain Bacteria; kingdom Pseudomonadati; phylum Pseudomonadota; class Betaproteobacteria; order Burkholderiales; family Sphaerotilaceae; genus Roseateles; species Roseateles sp. P2_H4. The sequence goes on from NZ_JBFUFR010000006.1 coordinate 131,085, forward strand.
CGAAGCCCGCTGAGCGGCTGCGGCGCAGCATCGCCGGGTCGAGCTGCGGCGCGCGCGCCGGCCAGCCGAAGAAGCGCTGCACCTCGGCGCGCTTGGCCAGCGTGTCGCTCATGCCGAGGTTGATCAGCTCGTTGACGAAGCTGGGCTCGAACAGCAGATAGCTGACCAGGGCCGAGCCGCTGGTCGTCTTGCCCTTGCCGCTGACGCCGAAGGCGCGCAGCATGGCGCGCACCGAGTTCGGCAGGCTGGCCTGGTGCTCGCCGGCCAGGTCGTCCAGGCGCCGGCTGGGCGCGATGACGAGCAGCTCGATGGGCCGCAGCGCCGTCGCCGCCCGCGTCTCGCGCGACAGCAGGGCCAGCGTGCGGTTGATGCGGCGCAGGCGCTCGACATCCACCGCCAGCGCGTCCAGGAAGATGTTGGACAGCGCATGGCCGGCGATCTGCGCCATGCTCGGGTGGGCCTCGGTCGCGGTGACGCGGCGCCCCTCGGGCTCCTTCATGCGGCCGGCACCGATGACGAGGACGCGCTCGGCGCCCAGGTGCACGGCCGGCGAGATGGGGGCGCTCTGGCGCATGGAGCCGTCGCCGAACCACTCGGCCATGCCCTCGAGCTCCAGCAGCTCGGCCGGAAAGATGAAGGGAATGGCCGACGACGCCATCAGATGACTCAGGCTCAGCTTGGTCTGCACCGCCATGCGCTGCTCGCGCAGCCAGGGCACGACGTGGTGATGGGTCTGGAAGAAGGTGACGTGCTGGCCCGAGGTGTAGCTGGAGCCGGTCAGCGCCAGCGCACGCAGATGGTTGCCGTCCAGCATGGCCTCGATGCGCGGCATGTCGAGATAACGCGCCAGCAGTTCGCGCAGCGGCGAGTTGTTCAGCAGGCTGCGCGGGCGGCTGCGCGTCCAGCGCGCGATGGCCCAGCCCAGGCTCAGCATGCTGAGCCAGCGCGCACCGCTGCGCACCGCCTCGAAGGCATCGGCGCGGTAGATGTTCTCGACGTGCAGGCCCTGCCAGAGGTGCAACAGGCCGTCGACGGCACCGTCGAAGTCATCTGCGTGGCAGGCCAGCGTCGACGCGTTGATGGCGCCGGCCGAGGTGCCGCTGATGACGGGAAAGGGATTGGTCTGCGTTGCGCCGGCGTCACGCCGCAGCTGGGCGATGGCGGCCAGCACGCCCACCTGGTAGGCGGCGCGGGCGCCGCCACCGGTCAGGATCAGACCTGTGACCGGCGGCGTACGGTTGAGCCCCTGCAACTGCGAATGGGGCTTGGGCACGGCTTGCAGCATCGGCGGGAATCATCGCCGATGGCAGGCCGTCAGGAGGCTCTGCAAAACCCCTGTAGGCCGCGGCGAGGTCTTTTATCGGGATGCTGGGCAAGGCGCGGACCGCCTCCCAGGCCCATGCCTGGGCAAGGTTCGCAACGCCGACCAGCGCCGGCAAAGCCACGCCCCGAAGGGTTGGCGAGAGAACCGACCCGCGCGGGTGTTGCGCCGCTCTCTGGGGCACCCAGCCCCAGCTTCGCGACGCGCCTACTCGCGGGCCGGTTTCTCGCCAACGCGGCCCGCGGGGGTTTCGCAGAGCCTCCTCAAACTTCGTAAATGACCTCAGCCGCCGTGCCCAATTTGGCGATAGCGTCATCGGCGGGCCAGAAGCGGCTGGTCTCGCCCAGTTCCACCAGCCAGCGTGCGCCGACCTGGCCACCGTCGGGCTCGGCCTTGACCGACACCCGCACCGGCAGGCCCAGCTTGCGCGTCCCGCCCTCTTCGGTCACGACGTCGCGCGGCGGGAAGCGCTCCACCAGCTCCTTGATCAGCCCGGCCGCACCGGCGCTGCCCAGCAGCAGATGGCGGCCGAACTTGGCGCGCGCTGCGGCCAGGCTCCACACCGCCTGCACATTCATGCGCAGGCCGCCGGAGAAGCGGTCGTTCTGCACCTTGCCCTGGGCAATGATGAGTTCGTCCTCGGCGAGCAGCTCCTTGTTGGCATTCAGCAACTCCTCGTTGGCCACGGCCTCGATGGCGTCGCTCTTGTCGTCGATCTTGAAGATGGCGACGCGGCCACGCTGGCCGTTGATGACGCGCAGGCCGCTGACGATGCCGGCCACCAGCGTCGGCTCGCGGCTGTCGACGAGGTCGGCGATCTGGCGCTTGACGATGCGCCGCACCTCGGTGCCGCTCTGGTCGAAGAGGTGGCCCGACAGATAGAAGCCGATGGCCGTCTTCTCCAGCGACAGGCGCTCCTTGATGCTCCACACCGGCGCCTCGACGAGGTCGGGCTCGGCGGTGGACGAGGCATGCGAGTCGCCGAAGTCGAACAGGCCGCCCTGGTCGGCATTGGCCTCGGTCGTCTCGGCATGGGTGTAGCCGCGCGCGACGCTGGCCAGCAGCCTGGAGCGCTCGGGATTGATGCTGTCGAAGGCACCGGCCTTGATGAGGGCCTCCACCACGCGCTTGTTCACGCTCTTGCGGTCCACGCGCAGGCAGAAGTCGTAGAAGCTCAGGAAGGGCCCGCCCGCCTCGCGCGCCGCGATGAGGGCCTCGATGGCGCCGCGGCCGGTGCCCTTGATGGCGCCCAGGCCGTAGTTCACCAGCCGGTTGCCCAGCGGTTCGAAGCGATAGACGCCCTTGTTGACGCAGGGCGACTGGAACTCGATGCCGAAGATCTTGGCGTCGTTGAGCAACACCTTGAGCTTGTCGGTGTCGTCCATTTCGATGGTCATGTTCGCGGCGTAGAACTCGGCCGTGTAATGCGTCTTTAGCCAGGCCGTGTGATAGCTCAGCAAGGCGTAGGCGGCGGCATGCGACTTGTTGAAGCCATAGCCCGCGAACTTCTCCATCAGGTCGAAGACCTCGTCGGCCTTCTTCTCGTCGATGTCCTTGACCGCGGCCCCCTTGCGGAAGATCTCGCGGTGCATGGCCATCTCCTCGGCCTTCTTCTTGCCCATGGCGCGACGCAGCATGTCGGCGCCGCCGAGGCTGTAGCCGCCCAGCACCTGGGCCGCCTGCATCACCTGCTCCTGGTAGACGAAGACGCCATAGGTCTCCTCCAGCACCTGGCCCAGCAGCGGATGCGGGTACTCGATGGCCTCCTTGCCATGCTTGCGCGCCACGAAGGACGGGATCAGGTCCATGGGCCCCGGGCGGTACAGCGACACCAGCGCGATCAGGTCCTCGAAGCGCGAGGGCTTGGCGTCCTTCAACAGGCGCTGCATGCCGGGCGATTCAAACTGGAACACGCTCTCCGAGTAGCCCTTGCCGAAGAGGTCGAAGACCTTCTTGTCGACCAGGGGCACATTGGCCCAGTCGAAGCCGGCGCGGTCGGCATGGCGGGCGACGATGAAGTCCTTGGCCAGCTCCAGGATGGTCAGCGTGGCCAGGCCCAGGAAGTCGAACTTGACGAGGCCAATGGCCTCCACGTCGTCCTTGTCGAACTGGCTGACGGCGCTGTTGGAGCCGGGCTGCTGGTACTGCGGGCAGAAGTCGGTGATCTTGCCCGGCGCGATCAGCACGCCGCCGGCATGCATGCCGATATTGCGCACCATGCCCTCGACGCGCGCGGCGAGCTTCAGCAGCTCGGCCACTTCCTCGTCGCTCTTCTCGCGCTCCTCCAGCTCCGGCGCCTCATGGCGGGCATAGATGACCTTGGCCTTGTCGGGGTCGAAGTTGGGCGGCAGCTTGGCCAGCGTCACCGTCTTGCCCGGTGGCGCGGGGATGAGCTTGGCGATGCTGTCGACATGGCCGAAGCCCATGCCCAGCACGCGGCCGATGTCGCGCAGCGCGGCCTTGGCGGCCATGGTGCCGAAGGTCGCAATCTGGCTGACCGCCGGGCGACCGTATTTGTCCTTGACGTAGTCGATGACGCGGTCGCGGTTGCCCTGGCAGAAGTCGATGTCGAAGTCGGGCATCGAGACCCGCTCGGGGTTCAGGAAGCGCTCGAACAGCAGGTTGTACTTGAGCGGGTCCAGGTCGGTGATCAGCAGCGCATAGGCCACCAGCGAGCCCGCGCCCGAACCCCGGCCCGGGCCGACCGGGCAGCCGTTGGCCTTGGCCCAGCGGATGAAGTCCGACACGATGAGGAAGTAGCCCGGGAAGCCCATCTTGATGATGGTGTTCAGCTCGAACTCCAGCCGCTCGACATAGCGCGGGCGCTCCTTGTCGCGCTCGGCCTCGTTGGGGAAGAGATGCTGCAGCCGCCCGACCAGGCCCTCGTGGCTGAGCTCGCGGAAGTAGCGGTCCATCGGCATCGGCGTGCCGTCGTCCATCAGCGGCGTCGGGAAATTGGGCAGCTGCGGCTTGCCCAGCACCAGCGTCAGCGAGCAGCGCCGCGCGATCTCGGTGGTGTTCTGGAGGGCGCTGGGGATGTCCTTGAAGAGCTCGCGCATCTGCGCCTGGCTCTTGAAGTACTGGCTGGGCAGGAAGCGCTTGATGCGCTTGGGATTGGCCAGCGTCTCGCCCTCGGCGACGCAGACGCGCGCCTCATGGGCCTCGAAGTCGTCTTCGCCCAGGAACTGGATGGGGTGGGTGGCCACCACGGGCAGGCCCAACTCGGCCGCCAAAGGCACGCTGGCCTGCACGAGGGCTTCCTGGCCGGGCAGACCGGCGCGCTGCAGCTCGATATAGAAGCGGCCCGGGAAGACCTCGGACAGCCGCTGTGCCCATTCCTTGGCCCGCACCTTGTCGCCCTGCATCAGCGCCTGGCCCAGGCCGCCGTGCTGGGCACCCGACAGGCAGATCAGGCCGGCACCCAGCTCCGTCAGCCACTCCCACTTCAGGCAGGCCTGGTTGCGCTGCACGTTGTCGATCCAGGCGCGCGACAGCAGCTCGCTGAGGTTCAGATAACCCTGGCTGTTCTGCACCAGCAGCAGCAGGCGCGTCGGCGGCTTGTCGGTGGCGTCGGTCTCCAGCCAGCAGTCGGCGCCGAGGATGGGCTGCACGCCCTTCTTGCGCATCGCGCTGTAGAACTTGATGCCGCCGAAGAGATTGGCGAGGTCCGTGATGGCCGCCGCCACCTGGCCATCGGCCGCGGCCGCATCGGCGGCGTCGTCGGTACGCAAGGTGCCATCCACGACCGAGAACTCGGTGTGCATGCGCAGGTGGACATAGGGCAGATCTTGCAGGTCTTGAACAGCGGTCTCGGGCATGCCGCCATTGTAGGAATGGCGCTGTCGCCTGCCGACCCGAGCCGGCATGGCAACGCTTACATGGCTCAGCGATGCCAGAAAGTATTAAGTATTACTTTTAATCGATGCCAATTGCTTAATCGGCGTAATCGCGGGGTTCTCATCAACAAATAGTCATGTTTAATTTGCTTGCCCGGAGCTGGCGCCGGTTCCAGGCAACCCACGAGGCCCGCCCACACGAGGCGGCCCGCCACACCCGGAGACAAACCATGTTCCTGACCCTGAAGCGCCTGATGCGCTTGGCCGCCGCATGCGCCCTCAGCGCCCTGCTGGCCCCCGCCCACGCGGCGCCCTGGACGCTGACCGGCTCGCTCGGCACCCACGATCCCAACATCTACAAGACCAGCTCCACCTGGTGGATCTTCGAGACCACCGACAACGGCGGCATCGGCGTCAAGTACTCCAGCGACGGCCATGCCTGGACGCAGGGCCTGCCCATCTTCGGCAGCGGCCTGTCCTGGTGGAAGACCTATCTGCCGTCCAACAAGACCGCCATGGTCTGGGCACCCGGCTGCGGTGAGTACAGCGGCCTGGGCTATTGCTACTACGCCATCTCCAGCTTCGGCTCGCAGAAGTCGGCCATCGGCCTGACCACCTCGGCCGGCGGCATCGCCGCGGGCCAGTGGGTGGACCAGGGCGCCATCCTGACCTCCAAGTCCGGTGACGGCTACAACGCCATCGACCCGGCCTTCGTGCTGGCGGCCAATGGCGACCCCTACCTCGTCTTCGGCTCGTTCTGGAATGGCATCCACATCACCCGCGTCAGCAAGGTGAACCTGAAGCCGCCCACCGGCGGCATCGTCAACATCGCCAAGGACACGGTCAACGGCATCGAGAACGGCTTCGTCGTCAAGAAGGCCATCGGCAGCACGACCTGGTACTACCTGTTCGCGTCCAAGAACGCCTGCTGCCAGGGCGCCAACAGCACCTACCGCATCGTCGTCGGCCGCTCGACCTCCATCACCGGGCCCTACGCCGACAAGGCCGGCGTCGCCATGCTGTCCGGCGGCGGCACGGTGCTGGCGTCCAGCGGCACGCGCTTCAAGGGCCCGGGCGGGCAGTCGCTGCTGGCCGACGGCTCGGTGATCGCCTGGCATGCCTATGACGCCAGCAACAACGGCGCGCCGGTGCTCTTCATCAACAACGTGACCTGGGGCTCCGACGGATGGCCGCAAGCGGTCTGGTGATCGCACCGCCGGCGGCGCTGGCGCTGGGCGTCGCGCTGCTGGCCTGGGCGTGGTGGGGGCAGCCCGCGGCGGAGGCCGAAGGAACGCCCCCACCTGCCGTGGCCGTGCCGGCAGCGCCATCGCCCAGGCCGCTGCAGGCGCCGGCCGAGCCGCGGGCGCAGCCGGCTGCCCGGCCTGCAGCGGAGCCGCCCCAGCCCAGCCTGACCGACCTGCTCGCAGCCCCCGAGGCCAATCTGCGCGCCGGCGTGCAGGCGGCACTGGCAGCACGCGCGCAAGGCGGCCGGCTCTACGCCCGCGCCCTGGCGCGGCGCTGCGACGCCCTGGCAAGCCTGCCCGCGCCCGAACAGCCGCCCGACGCCAACGACACCCGCCACCAGCGCGCCATGGTCCGCCAGGCGGCGCTGGCGGCCGGCTGCAGCCAGTTCGCCAACGGCGAGTGGCTGGCCCTCGTCAATATCGCCCCCGACGAGGCGACCGCCGGCGACCCGCTGCTGGCCATCCAGCAGTCCGACCTCGACAACGCGGCGCTGCTGAATGCCGTCATCGCTCGCCCCGATGCGCTGCTGCTCGACGAACTTGGCGAGCGCCTGCTGCTGCGCCGCAGCGCCGGCGAAGCACAGCTCTATTTCGACGGCCAGCGCTTCGGTGACGCGGCGGGCCGCGCGACCGCCCAGGCCGCGCTGCGCCTGCTGCCCTGCCACTTCGGCCTCGCCTGCGACGAGCGCGACCCCGAAGTCTGGCTCGCCTGCCTGCGCGGCGACGGCTGCGCGGCCTCGCGCTTCGATCAGCAACCCGCTGCTGCGCAGGCGCTGGCTGCACGCCTGGCTGCGGCGTTACGGGCAGGCGAGCTGGGCCGTTTTCTGCCGCCGCCCTGAGGTTTGCGCGGGCTGGCGGCCGGGACAGCCGCCGTTAAGCTGCGCGCCCATGAAGCACATCATCCTCGCGCTGGCTGCCGCCGGCCTGCTGTCCACGGCCATCGCCGCACCCCGCAAGCCCGCCAAGCCATCCCCTGCCAAGGCGGTCGCGAAGAAGACCGCCCAGGAGATCCTGGCCAGCTCGCCCGCCAGCGACTGGCGCGGCCTCGATCCCGAGAACACGCTGCTGATGGAGCTGGCGACCGGTCAGGCCATCATCGAACTGGCCCCGCGCTTCGCACCCGCCCACGCCGCCAACATCCGCGCATTGGCGCGCGGCGGCTACTGGGACGGCCTGGCCATCCTGCGCGTGCAGGACAACTTCGTCACCCAATGGGGCGACCCCGACGGCGAGGACGCCGCCAAGGCCAAGCCGCTGCCGGCCGGCGCCTCTGCCAAGCTGCCCGCCGAGTTCTCGGTGCCGCTGGACCGCATCGGCAAGGACGCCGGCTTTGCCAAGCTGCCCGACGCCGAAGGCTGGGCGCCGCGCACCGGCTTTGCCCAGGGCATGCCCGTGGCCGCCGACCCCAAGGCCGGCAAGGCCTGGCTGGCCCATTGCTACGGCATGGTGGGCGCCGGCCGCAGCGATGCGGTCGACTCCAGCAACGGCAGCGAGCTCTATGTCGTCATCGGCCAGGCGCCGCGTGGGCTGGACCTGAACATCACCGTCGTCGGCCGCGTGCTCAAGGGCATGGAGCTGCTGTCGGGCCTGCCGCGCGGTGGGGCGGCCATGGGCTTCTACGACAAGCCCGAGCAGCGCACGGGCATCCAGCGCATCCGCCTGCTGGCCGAGGTGCCCGTCGAGGAGCGTCCCGCGTTGCAGGTGCTGAAGACCGAGTCCACCACCTGGACGCAGCTGCTGGACGCGCGGCGCTTTCGCGGGGGCTGGTTCGTCCACAGCCCCGGCTATATCGACATCTGCAGCGCGTCCGTACCGACACGCCCCATCCCCCCTCAGCCGCCCAAGTAAAGCGCGACGCGGTAGGTGATGAACGAAGCCAGGTAGGCCAGGCCGAACAGATAGCCCGCCATGATCAGCGGCATCTTGTAGCCGCCGGTCTCGCGCTTCACCGCCGCCAGCGTCGCCAGGCATTGCGGCGCGAACACATACCAGGCCAGCAGGGACAGGGCCGTGGCCAAACTCCAGCTCTGCTGAATCAGCGGTGACAGCGCCTGGGCGGCTTCATCGCCGGTGGCCGACAGCGCGTAGACGGTGCCCAGCGCGCTGATGGCGACTTCGCGCGCGGCCAGGCCCGGCACCAGGGCCAAGCTGATCTGCCAGTTGAAGCCGATGGGCGCGAAGATCTTGGCCAGGCCCGCGCCGAGGTAGCCGGCGATGCTGTACTGGATGGGTGCGCCCGTGGCGCCTTCCGGCGGGCCGGGAAAGCTGGACAGCAGCCACAGCGCGATGGTCAGCACGAGGATGATGCCGCCCACGCGCTTGACGAAGATCATGGCGCGCTGCCACAGGCCGATGGCGATGGAGCGCGGATGCGGCCAGTGGTAGCTCGGCAGCTCCATCATCAGCGGCCGCACGAGACGGCCGGTGTCGGTGAAACGCTTCAGCACCCAGGCCACGGCCAGCGCGCCCAGGATTCCGGCGACGTAGAGACCGAACAGCACCAGGCCCTGCAGCTCGAAGCCGGCCACGTCGCGATGCGGCACGAAGGCGCCGATCAACAGCGCATAGACGGGCAGCCGCGCCGAGCAGGTCATCAGCGGCGCGATCATGATGGTGACGAGGCGGTCGCGCGGATTCGAGATGGAGCGCGTGGCCATGATGCCGGGGATGGCGCAGGCAAAGCTCGACAGCAGCGGGATGAAGCTGCGCCCGGACAGGCCGACGCTGCCCATCAGGCGGTCCAGCAACAGGGCCGCGCGCGGCAGATAGCCCGACTCTTCCAGCAGCAGGATGAAGAAGAACAGGATCAGGATCTGCGGCAGGAAGGCCAGCACGCCACCGGCACCGGCGATGACGCCGTCGACGATGAGGCTGCGCAGCCAACCCTCGGGCAGCCAGTTGCCGACCTGGGCACCGATCCAGGCCATGCCGGCCTCGATGGCGTCCTTGGGCGGCTCCGCCCAGGAGAAGACGGCCTGGAAGAGCAGGAAGAGCAGCACCGCGAGGATGACGGAGCCCGCCACCGGGTGCAGCAGCACGCGGTCGACGCGGTCGCCGGGCAGGGTCGGCAGTTCGTGGTCGAGCTGGAGCTCGCGCAGCAGCGTCCTGACGGTGACGTGGTCGTCGACCTGCTGCTCGGCCGCGCTGGGCAGCGGTGCCGCCTCCCAGACCTCGGGCTTGTCCAGCAGTTCGCGCAACTCGTCCAGGCCTTCCTTGTGGATGGCGACCGTGCGCACGACCGGCAGGCCGAGCTGGGCGCCCAGCGCCGCCGCGTCGATCTTGAGGCCGCGCCGGGCGGCCAGGTCGGCCATGTTCAACGCCACGACGACGGGCAGGCCGAGGCGGCGCACCGCCAGCAGCAGGCGCAGGTTGCGGCGCAGATTGGTCGCGTCCAGCACGCAGACGACCAGGTCGGGGCGCTTCTCGCCCTTGGCGCGGCCGGCCAGCACATCGCAGGTGACGCGCTCGTCGGGCGAGCGCGGGTGCAGGCTGTAGGTGCCGGGCAGGTCCAGCAGGCGCAGGGCCTTGCCGGCCGCGGTCGTCAACTTGCCTTCCTTGCGCTCGACGGTGACGCCGGCGTAATTGGCCACCTTCTGGTGGCTGCCGGTCAGGCCGTTGAAGAGGGCCGTCTTGCCGCAATTGGGGTTGCCGACCAGCGCGACGAGCTTGCCGCCGCGGTGGACGTGAACGATGGCGGAGCCTGTTTGTAATGCTTTCATAGCGTCCGTTGCCCCGCAAAAGTAGAGGGTGCAAGGCGCAAACCGCAGCCGGATGGGTCACCCGGCGAGGATTTGCAACGCAGCAAACGCTGCTTTTGCGGGGCAACCCGAAGGGCAAGGCAGCCCGGGGTCGCACCCGTCGTTGCCCGCCTTGGCCAGGCGCCCAGCCTGGCCTGTGGCGTGCGCCTAGCTTGCGGCCCCGGGCTGCCTTGCGGACGCCATGAAGACATCACAAACAGGCGCCTAGCCATGACGGGGTGTCACGGCGATGCATTCGGCCTCGGCATGGCGCAGCGCAAAAGTCGATTGCCCGACGCGCACCACCAGATTGCCCGTGCGCTGGGCGCCACGGCGCAGCACGTGCACGGCTTCACCGGGCAGGAAGCCCAGATCGGCCAGCCAGGCCGCCCATTCCGGCGAATGCCCGGGCGCGCTGACCTGCTGGACGGTCAGCGCCTGCCCGGCAGGGGCGGCGGCGAGGCTGGAAGGCAGCGGCTCGGACATGGGCAGGCTCGGTGGGCGAGTCATATTGATGAGAATGATTCTCATTGTACGCAAGCCAACCTGCCCGCGACCCGGGAATGGCTTTTGCCTGTCGGCGCCGGGTCGCGCCGGTGTTCAGCGCGGATTCAGGCGGTCCAGCAGCAGGTCGCAGGCCTTCAGCGCCCGGCTGAAGTCCAGCTTGGCCACGGCCGCAGACAGCTGGGACAGCTCGGCACCCAGCGCCCCGCCGTGCTGGGCGGCCAATTCCTCGCAGACGGCGACCGAGCGCATATTGCGCTCGACCAGCAACTGGCGCAGCCGGCGCAGCGCTTCCAGCGGCTCGACGGACTCCGTGACCGCCGCCGGCGCTGGCGGGCTGGGCACGGAAACGGTCGACAGCGCAGCCAGGCTGGCATCGAGCAGCGTCTGCAGGCCGACCAGGTCGACGCCGACCGAACCGCCGCCCTCGCGCAGCGCCAGTTCCTGGCGGCCGGCCAGCGCGGCCAGGGCGGTGGCGCCGACGGCGCCGGCCAGGCCACGCAGCGTGTGCAGCACGCGTGTCGCGTCGGCCAGGGCCTGCTGCTGCAGATGGCGCCTCAGCGCTTCCATCTCGCCGGGCGCATCCTGGGCGAAGGACTTGGCGAGGCGTTCGTACAAGGCCGCCCGTCCACCGAGCCGCTGCAGGGCGGCCTCGCGCTCGAGCAGGGGGGCTGGCGGCGGCAGCGGCGCGGGCCGCAGGGGGATGGGGCCGACGTGGCGGCGCAGGCTGGCGACGAGCTGCTCCAGGTCCACCGGCTTGGCGACGTGGTCGCGCATGCCGGCGGCGAGACAAGCCTGGCGGTCGGACTCCATCGCATTGGCCGTCATCGCGATGATGAGGCTGTCGGGCCGGCGCGCGAGGATGCGCTGGGTGGCCTCGAAGCCGTCGATGTCGGGCATCTGCAGATCCATCAGGATGGCGTCGAAACGCGGCTCGGCGACCTGGGCCTGGTGGGCACCCTCGACACCGCCGCCCGCCACCGTCACGACGGCGCCCTCGCCTTCCAGCAGTTCCTGGGCCACCTGCTGGTTGAAGCCGTTGTCCTCCACCAGCAGCAGGCGCATGCCCAGCAGCCGCGGTTCGGCCGCGGCGCGCGGCAGCGCCGCGGGCTGCCCGCGCGTGGCCTCGGCCACGGCGTCGTGCAGCATCGAGGCGGTGACCGGCTTGACGAGATAGCCGCCCAGGCTCTGGATGTCCTGCTCGCTGCGCTCGGCCAGCAGCTCGCGGCCATGGGCCGTGACCATGATGATGACGGGCGCATCGGACTCATGGCTGTCGCGGATGCGGCGCGAGGTCTCCCAGCCATCCAACCCCGGCATGCGCCAGTCCATCAGGATCAGCTCGTAATGCGGCTCGCCGCGCTCGGCGGCCTCGTGCACCAGGGCCAGCGCCTGTTCGCCGCTGGCCGCCATGTCGCAGTCCCAGCCGAGGCTGCCGCCTATGCCCTGCAGCACCTCGCGAGCCATGGGGTTGTCGTCGACGATGAGGACCTTGAGGCCGCGCTGGGCCGTGTCCTCCTCGGCGGCGTCGGCCACCGCGATGGGCAGGGTCAGCTCGAAATGGAAGCGGCTGCCCTCGCCGACCCGGCTGTCCACGCGCAGCTCGCCGCCCATCAGCGCCACCAGCCGCCGGCTGATGGCCAGGCCCAGGCCGGTGCCGCCGTAGCGGCGTGACGTCGACTGCTCGGCCTGGCTGAAGCCGACGAAGATGTGCTCGAGCTTGTCCGCCGCGATGCCGATGCCGGTGTCCCTGACCTCGAAACGCAGCCGCGCCTGGCCGCTCTCCATGCCCAGCAGCGACAGGCCCAGCACCACCTCGCCGCGCTCGGTGAACTTCAGCGCATTGCCCGCCAGGTTGAGCAGCACCTGGCGCAGCCGCGTCGCGTCGCCGACGAGGGCAGCGGGCAGGCGCGGGTCGAGGCGGAACAGCACCTCGATGTCCTTGCTGCCGACATTGGCCGACAGGATGACGGCCAGCTCGCGCATGAAATCGCTGAGCGCGAAGCGGTGCGGGTCCAGCTCCATCTTGCCGGCCTCGACCTTGGAGAAGTCCAGCACGTCGTTGATGACGGCCAGCAGCGCCTGGGCGGCGGTGCGGGCCTTTGACGCATAGTCCAGCTGCCGCGGCGCGAGCTCGGTGCGCAGCAGCAGGTTGAGCATGCCCAAAGCGCCGCTCATCGGCGTGCGGATCTCGTGGCTCATGTTGGCCAGGAAGTCGCTCTTGGCCTGGCTGGCCGCCTCGGCGGCGACGCGGGCGCGCACCAGGTCGACCTCGGCGCGATGCCTCTCGGTCACGTCGATCAGCATCTGCACGACATTGACGAGGCGGCCACGCCGATCGCGGATGGCGCTGGCGCTGCCGTCCACAAACAGCTCGCCGCCGCCAGGCAGCGCGAAGCCGCGCTCGAAGCGGACATGCTCCAGCCGCGCCGTGGCCAGGCGCGTCAGCTCGCCGCCGGCCATGCGGCCGGGGCGGAAGTCCGGCAGGTCGGCCAGCTTGGCACCGCGCAGCGCGCTGGCCTCGCGGCACAGCATGGCCGTCAATGCCTGGTTCACGTCGAGAATGACGCCCTGGGCGTCGCACAGCGCGATGCCCACCTGGGCGCGCTCGAAGACACCGCGAAAGCGCTGCTCGCTGTCGTTGAGGGCCCGCGTGCGCTGCTCCACGCGCGCTTCCAGCAGCTGGCGTTCGACGACGAGCTGCTCGGTCATCTGGTTGAAGCTGCGCGCCAGCTCGCGGAACTCGGCGAAGCCGCAGACCGGCGCGCGCTCGTCCAGCTTGCCGCCGGCGATGCGGCCGACGGCGCCGCTCAGCATCTCGATGGGTTCGACGAGGCGGCGGCCCAGCAGCAGGCCCAGGCCCAACGCCAGCAGCAGCGACAGGCCGAGGGCGATCAGCAGACGATCGCGCAGCACGCGGGCCGGCGCGAAGGCCTCGGCCGCGTCGATGTTGACGGCGATGCCCCAGTCCAGCGCCGGCAGATGGCGCCATGACGCGACGACCTCGGCGCCGGCGTAGTCGCGCGCCAGGCCGCTGCCGCTCTGGCCGAGCAGGCCCAGCACGGCGGGCGGCAGGCCCGGCGAGGCCAGGTCCAACGAGCCGGTCAGCGTCTGTGTCGGTGGCCGCTTGAGGTCGTTGATGAAGACGGCCCGATCGCCCTCGCGCTGCACCAGCACCGTCTCGCCGGTCAGCGCCAGGCCGGAACGCTCGGTCGCGACGCGCACCAGGCGGTCCAGGTCGAGCTGCAGCACGACGCTGCCCAGCACGCGGCCACCGTCGACGACGGGATGAACCAGGAAGAGCGTCGCCGGGCCTTCGCCGCGCAGGCGCTGGGCCGGCGTCAGCTGCGGGTCGAGCTGGCCGAGGGCACGCCGATGCGCCGCCAGCAATTCGCTGCCCTCGTAGGCGCCGCCGTCCAGCCGCGCCAGCTCGGGTGTCGAACCGGCGGGCGCCTTCATCGCGAAGCTGATGCGCCCGTCGGGCTGGACCAGCAGCACATTGATGTATTTGCCGCCGTCGTAGAGGCGTTCGAAGAAGGCACGGCTCTGCGGGCTCACGCGGGTGGCGACCGCATCGCCGCCCTGCACCAACAGCTCACGCGTATCGGTGGCCTGGGCGACGAGGCGGCCGTCCACCTCGACCTCGTTGAGGTACTCGTTGATCTCGTGCACCTTCTTGCGCGAGATCGCCACCAGGCCTTCGGTCACCGTGTCGCGCAGGCTGCTCTCGAAGCTGGCGAGCTGCCACAGCCCGACCAGGCCGAGAGGCAGCATCGACAGCAGCATGAGGCCCAGCAGCAGCACGGGCCCGACGCGCCATGCACGGCGCGTCGACTCCTGGACCGGCACGGCGGCGATCACGGCGCGCCCTCGACGTGCGGCAGCACCGCCATCCAGTGCTCGGCCGAGCGGAAGGTCGGCCACGGCGCGGGCTTGATGTAGCGCGGCAGCGCGAACACCTCGGCGAGCTGGCCACCGGGCTTGACCTGGGCGATGCGCAGCTGGCGCCACAGATGGCGGCTCTGGCTGTCCACGGCCCCCAAACCCTGGGGCGTGGACACGCTTTGCTGCAGCACATTGGCATTGACGACATCCGTCTGCACGCTGCCGACCTCGCGCACCGCAGCAGCCCATAGCTGCACGCCGATATAGGCCGACACCGCCGGATCGCTGGCCTGGATGCCTTCACCCTGGCTGCGCTTGAGCCGCGCCAGGAAGGCCTGGTTGGCCGGCCCGGGCTGCGACTGCAGATAGCTCCAGGCCGTGAAATGGCGGTCGAGCCGGCCACCGTCGTAGGCGGTCATCTCGGGCTCGGCGGCACGCAGTGACATCAGCGGCAGATCGGTCAGGCCGGCCGCCACCAGTGCGTCGAAGAAGGCGCGGTTGCTGCTGCCGCCGAGGGTGCTCAGCACGACATCGGGCTGGAACTTCTGCAGGTCGGCCAGCACGCCGCCCATGTCGGTGCCGGCCAAAGGCACATAGCGCTCGCCCAGCACCTGGCCGCCGCCGAGCTGGATGAAATCGCGCAGCATGGCATTGACGCGCCGTGGGTAGAGGGCGTCGGTACCGATGAGGTAGACCCGCCGGCCGAAGCCGTGCATGGCCCAGTCGGTGGCGGGCAGTGCATGCTGGTTGGGCGTCGGGCCGGTGTAGATGATGTGGGGCGACTGCTCCATGCCTTCGTAGGCCAGCGGATAGAACAGCAGATGGCGGTGGATCTCGACCACCGGCCTGACGGCCTGGCGGCAGTTGGACGACCAGCAGCCGAACAGCGCCACCGCATGCTCGGTGCTGATGAGGCGCTCGGCCGCCGCGGCCGCGATGCGCGGCTCGGAGCGCGTGTCCTCGATCTTCAGCTCGACGCGCCGGCCCAGCAGGCCGCCACCGGCGTTGATCTCCTCCACGGCCAGCTTGACGGTGGCCACCAAAGGCGCCTCGCTGGCCGCCATCGGGCCGCTGAGGGCATGCAGCAGGCCGATGACGATGGGGCCGCGGCTGGCATCGGTCGACGGCCTGTTCATCAGGAACAGGGCCAGCGCCACCGCCAGCACCAGCAGCAGGCCGCCCAGCAGCGCCAGTCGGGCCCGAATACCTGCCAGCATCAACCCGCCGCGCGCCGCGCCTCGGGCGAAATCAGCGGCAGCGTCAACCGCACCGTCGTGCCCACGCCGGGCGTGGACTCGACCTGGATCTGCCCGCCCAGCGCGAAGGTGACGAGGTTGCGCACGATGTAGAGGCCGGGCTCGCTGCGGTTGGGGCCGAAACGCGTCGAGAAGAAGGGATCGAAGACGCGGCCGAGCATGCCCGGCGGGATGCCCACGCCATGGTCCTGCACGGTGACGACGAGCTGGTCGGTGCCCAGGGCGCGCACGCGCAGATGGACCTCGCCGCCGGCCTCGCGGTAGGCGTGCTTGACGGCGTTCTGGATCAGCGTCGCCAGCACCTTGGCCAGCGCGCCGCGGAAGCTCAGCAGGTGCAGGTCGTCGCCGGCGTCCAGCTCGCAGCGCACCTGATGGGCCTCCAGCGCCGGTGCCAGGCCGGCCACCACCTCGTGCACCAGTTCCAGCAGCGAGAAGCTGCGGCGCTGGTCGCCGAAGTTGTCGGCCGTGGACTGCAGGAAGGAGTCGACGATGGACAGCGTGCGCTGCAGGTTGGACAGCACCAGGCCGACGCTCTCGTCGCTGACGCGCAGATGCTTGTCGAGGTCGCTGCGCTTGATGTTGCCCTGGGCCGCCAGGCCACGCAGATGGGTCAGGTCGTCCTGCAGCGTGCAGGCCGAGATCAGCGCATTGCCAAGCGGCGAGCTCAGCTCCTGGGCAATGCCCGAGATGGTACGGCCGACCGAGGCCAGCTTGTCGCGCTGGAAGAGTTCGATCTGCGAGCGCGCAAAGCTTTCGGACGCCAGCTTGAGGGCCAGTTGCGTGCGCACCCGCGCCTTGACGACGACGTCGACGAAGGGCTTGGGGATGTAGTCGACCGCGCCATGGGCGAAGCCCTCGGCCTCGTCATCGGCACTGCCCTGCACGGTCACGAAGATGACCGGCACGGCGCGTGTGCGCGGGTCGGCCTTCAGGCGGTCGCAGACCTCGTAGCCGCTCATTTCCGGCATCAGCACGTCGAGCAGGATCAGGTCGGGCAACTGCTGGGCGCAGAAGGCCAGTGCCTCGGCACCGCTGGTGGCCATGGAGACCTCGCATTCGTCCACCAGCAGCTGGTAGAGCGCATGGATATTGCTCGGCTGGTCGTCGACTACGAGGATGAGCGGCATGGCGGGCCAGAATAACCGCTGCACCTGCCCACCGACCAGTGGCATGCCCTGGGCTTTCCCCAGGGCGAGGGCGAGGATTCCGTCGCACATTCGGGCCCAGCGCCACCACCATAATCATCCGGTTGCCACCCGACCGCTCCATGCCCCAGCGCACGCTCACGCTCGGCCTCCTCTGGCTTGCCATGGCGGCGCTGCTGGCGCTTCTCGCCCTGCTTTGGAGCCTGCGTGGCGCGGGTGGCACGGCGGTCGATGTCGCGTTGGTGATTAATGCCCTTTTGCTGCCTCTGCCGCCGCTGTGCGTGTTCGCGCTGCGGCGCGGTGTCGACGTTGCCGATGCGCACAAGGCCGCGACCGAGGCCAAGACCCGCTTCCTGGCCCAGATCAGCCACGAGATCCGCACTCCCATGAACACCGTCATGGGCATGACGCAACTGGCCCTGCAGACCCAGCTCACGCCCGAGCAGCGCGACCTGCTGACCAAGGCCGACGCAGCCTCGCGCATGATGCTCGGCCTCGTCAACGACGTGCTGGACGTCTCCAAGATCGAAGCGGGGCATATGGAGATCGAGTCCCTGCCGCTGCGGCTGGAGGATGTCGTCGGCCAGGCCATGGAGCTGGTGCGGCCGGTCCATGCCAACCCCGCCGTCGCGCTGATCTGCGACTGGGCCGACGCCAGCCTGCTGGGCCAGCGCGGCCAACTGCGCGGCGATGCGCTGCGGCTGCAGCAGGTGCTGGTCAACCTGCTGACCAATGCCATCAAGTTCACGCCGGCCGGCCAGGTGCAATTGCGCCTGGCCGCCGCACCGACCGACGCGCAGGGCCGCGTACCGCTCAGCCTGACCGTGCAGGACAGCGGCATCGGCATGAGCACCGAGCAGCTCGAGGGCCTGTTCAGCGAATTCAGGCAGGGCGATGCCTCCATCCCGCGGCGCTATGGCGGCACCGGCCTGGGCCTGGCCATCACGCGCCGCCTCGTCGAGCTGATGGGCGGCACCCTGGACGTGCAGAGCCTGCCCGGCCGCGGCAGCAGCTTCGAGATGCACCTGCTGCTGCCGCTGGACGCCAACGGCACGCCCCCCGCGCCGCTGAAAGCCCAGCACCTGCTGCTCGCCAAGGCCAGCCCGGAAGGCCGCGAAGCCACGCTGGCGCTGCTGCGCCATCTCGGCCTGGGTCCCGGCCTGGCGGCGAGCACCGACGCCGCCAGCACGCTGGCCGCCCTGGTCGAGGCGCGCCAGTCCGGCACACCGTTCGAGTGGCTGTTGCTCGACTGGCAACTGCCCGGCCCGGGCGCGACCGGTGCCGAGCTGCTGGCCCAACTGCGCCGCGACCACCCCGCGCTGCGCATCGCCGTGCTCTGCCCGCCGGGCGCCGACGAAGGCCCGGCGCAGGCCCGCAGCTTCGGTGCCCGCGCGCTTTGCCCCAAGCCGCTGCTGCCGGGGGAGTTGCGCCGCCTGCTCGACGACGCAGCGACCGAGCGGCCCGGCGTGGATGCCCAATCCCTGGCCGGGCTGCGCGTGCTGCTCGTCGAGGACCACCCCATCAACCAGGAGATCGCGCTGCGCCTGCTGAGCAGCCGCGGTGCCCAGGTCGACGTCGCCGCCAACGGCCAGGAGGGCCTGGACCGCCTGCTCGCCCGCGGGCCGACAGCCTATGACCTCGTGCTGATGGACCTGCAGATGCCCGTGCTCGACGGCCTCAGCGCGACACGCAAGCTGCGCGAGCTGCCCGAGTTCGACGCCCTGCCCGTGCTGGCCATGACGGCCCATGCGCTGGCCGAAGAGCGTGCCCAGTGCACGGCCGCCGGCATGCAGGGCCATATCGCCAAGCCGCTGGACGTGAACCGGCTGGTGCGCGAGCTGCAGCGCTACCGCCCTGCTGCCAAGCCCGCGGTGCCGCAGCCGCCACGCCCGACACTGGACCTGCAGGTCGGGCTGCGCCAGTTCGACGGCCAGTCGGCGCTGTACCGCCGCACGCTGCGCGGCTTTGCCGACCAGTACGCCGCCGGCCTGGGCAGTTGGTCCGGCTGGCTGGCCAGCGGCGACTGGATCGAATTGCGCCGCGCCGCCCACACGCTGCAGGGCCTGGCCGCGACGCTGGGCGCCCAGCCGCTGCACCAGGCCGCGCTGGCGCTGGAGCGCAGTGCGGCGGCTGCCGATGCCGACGGTGCCGGCCGCCATCTCGGCCGCGTCGAGCCGGCCCTCGGCCTGCTGCAGGCCGAGATCGACACCGCCCTGGCACGCAACTGGGACGCTGCGACGGCGCCGCGCCCGAGCGGGCCGGGCGACGTGGCCGAACTGCAGCAGTTGCTGGCCCAGAGCGACAGCCGCGCCCTGGACTGGTGGCAGGCCCATGGCGCCCACAGCGGCCTCTCGCCGGAGCTGCGACAGCGCCTGGACCGTGCGTTGGCCGCCCTCGATTTCGACGCCGCGACCCTCGCATTGAAAGGCCAGGCTTGAGGACGCCGGTCATCGTCGTCCTGGGCCCCGTCGGCACGCGCTGGCTCTTCAAGGTCATCGTCGCCTCCGCGCTGTTCGCCTGGGCCAGCGAGGCCGCCCTGGGTGTCATCGAGCCCAGCGACCGCGTCGCCTACCCGCTGATCGCCACCGCCTTCGCGGCCCTGGCCCTGCTCGTCTGGCGCCGGCCGCTGCGGCTGCGCATCTGGCAGCGCACCGGCGTCACGCTGCTGGCCCTGTATTTCACCCTAAGCATGCTGGTCTTCACGCTGCGCCCCGACCCCGGGCCCAGCCTCTACACCCTGGGCAGCTTCACCCCCTGGGCCATGGGCGCCTCCCTGCTGCTGTTCGCGACCTGGCGAGCCCGCGAGGCGCTGTGGATCTCGCTGAGCCTGCTCGTCGTCATGCTGGCGCCGCCGACGCTGCTGCGCTTCTACGG
Organism: Roseateles sp. P2_H4; assembly: GCF_056403315.1. Taxonomy (NCBI): domain Bacteria; kingdom Pseudomonadati; phylum Pseudomonadota; class Betaproteobacteria; order Burkholderiales; family Sphaerotilaceae; genus Roseateles; species Roseateles sp. P2_H4. The sequence continues at coordinate 150,887 of NZ_JBFUFR010000006.1, forward strand.
CACGCCGCCGCAATGGCTGCTCGAGAGCTGGCCGCTGATCGCCAACCTCGGGCTGTGCCAGACCATGTTCTGCATCGCGCTGTGGGGCCTGTCGCGCCAGATCGGCCGCCTCACCCAACTCGCCCCGGCCGCCAGCGGCCTGACGACGGCCGAAGACCTCGTCAAGGCGCGGGTCGCCGAGCTCGAGCGTTCGCGGGCCGCCGCCGAGGCGGCGTCGCGGGCCAAGTCCGATTTCCTGGCCAACATCGGCCACGAGATCCGCACGCCCATGAACACCGTGCTGGGCCTGACCCGGCTGCTGCTGGAGGGGCGGCTGCACGCCGAGCAGCGAGGCCGGCTGACCGAAGTCGCCAAGGCCGGCGAATCCCTCGTCAAGCTCATCGACGGCCTGCTGGACTATGCCGACCTCGACGCCGGGCGCATGCAGCTCGCCAACGAGCCGCTGCAGCTCGAGCAATTGCTGGCCAGCGCCTTCGACGCCGTGCGGCCGGCAGCCCAGTCCAAGCAGCTGGAGCTGATCTGCGACATCGCCTCGCCCGAGCTGCTGGCCGCGTCCGGCGCGCGCCGCGGCGACGCGGTGCGCCTGACCCAGCTCGTCACCGAGCTCCTCGTCAACGCCGTCAAGTTCACGCCGGCCGGCCAGGTCAAGCTCAGCATCGCGGTGGACGCCGCCGGCGGCTGGGTGCTGCGCGTGCGCGACAGCGGCGTGGGGCTGGCGCCCGACCAGCTGGCGCGCCTCTTCACGCCCTTCGCCCAGGCCGAGGCCAGCGCCACACGGCGCTTCGGCGGTACTGGACTGGGCCTGGCCATCTGCCGGGCCCTGGCCGAGCGCATGGGCGGCACGCTGACCGCGCGCAGCTCACCGGGGCGGGGCAGCGAGTTCGAGCTCTGCCTGCCACCGGCGCCCTGCCCCGAGTTCGCCGCGCCGCCGCCCCCGCCGCCGCGGCGCGTCATGCTGGTGCAGGCGGCCTACAGCGGCGGCCACGAAACGCTGACCGCGCTGCTGAAGGCGCTGGCGCCGACCAGCCGCGTCGACCTGCTGGCCCAGGGCCGCCAGGCCCTGTCCCGCCTGGTCACCGTGCCGGCCAGCCAGCCCTACGACCTGCTGATCGTCGACTGGGTGCTGCCCGACATGGAGGGCAGCGAGCTGCTGGCCAGCCTGCGTGACAGCGGCCCGCCGCGCGCCCGCCGCACCGTGCTGCTGAGCGCCTTCGACACGCCGGTGCTGCGCGAACGCGCGCTGCGCCTGGGCGCCGAGGCCCTGTGCGCCAAGCCCCTGCTGCCGCACATGCTGCGCCGCCTGCTGGACCTGGGCCGGCCGCTGCCCGTCGACCTGCCGGCCGACCTGACGACGCCCGCCGCGCTGGACCCAGCCGGCCCCGCCACCGACTCGGCCACCTTGATCAGCGAGCTCGACACCCTGCTCGGCGAGGCCGACAGCAATGCGCTGACGCTGTATGAGCAGCATGAATCCGCCTTCATCGAAGCCCTGCCCGCCCGTCAGGCCAAGGCCCTGGCCGGTGCGATGCAGCGCTTCGATTTCGACGAGGCCCAGGCCGCGCTGCGCGGCGAAAGCAAGGACGGGAGCCCGCCATGACCCTGATGCCGCCCGAGGTCGCGTCCACGCCCCCGCTCATCACCCAGGCCACCGTGCTGGTCGTGGACGACACGCCGGCCAACCTGACCTTGCTGGCCCAGGTGCTCAAGCCCGACTACCGCGTGCAGCTGGCCGTCAGTGGCGCCAAGGCGCTGGAGATCTGCCGCCGCCAGCCGCCCGACCTGATCGTGCTCGACGTCATGATGCCCGAGCTGGATGGCTACGAAGTCTGCCGCCAGCTCAAGGCCGACCCGGCCACGCGCCGCGTGCCCGTCATCTTCCTGACCGCCCTGACGCGGCCCGAGGACGAAAGCGCCGGCTTCCAGGCCGGTGGCGCCGACTTCATCCACAAGCCCTTCAACCCGGCCACCGTGCTGGCGCGCGTGCGCACCCATCTGCAGCTCAAGCTGGCCGAGGACCATCTGCTGCGCCACAACGCCCAGCTCAGCGGTGAGCTGGAGGCGCGCCGGCGCGAGGTCGAGCGGCTGCGTGACACCACCCTCTTCGTCATGGTGGGCCTGGCGGAGTTCCGCGACGCCGACACCGGCAACCACATCCAGCGCACCCAGGAATACGTGCGCACGCTGGCGCAGTGGATCGCGGCCCAGCCCGATGGCCCCCTCGATCTGACTGCCGAGGCCATCGACGAACTGGCCAAGGCCGCGCCGCTGCACGACATCGGCAAGGTCGCCATCCCCGACGGCATCCTGCTCAAGCCCGGCAAGCTGTCGCCCGACGAATGGCAGGTCATGAAGACCCACGCTGAACATGGCGCCGACCTGTTGCAGCGCGCCATCGACAAGCTCGGCGAAGACGCCGGCCCGATGCTGACCTTCGGCAAGCAGATCGCCCGCCACCACCACGAGAAATGGGACGGCAGCGGCTACCCCGACGGCCTGGCCGGCGAAGCCATCCCGCTGTCGGCCCGGCTGATGGCCGTCGCCGACGTCTATGACGCCCTGATCAGCGTGCGCCCCTACAAGCAGGCCATGAGCCACGACGAGGCGCTGGCCTTCATCCGCGGCGGCAGCGGCAGCCATTTCGATCCACGCATCGTCGAGGCACTCAATGCCTGCCTCGACGAAGTCCGCGGCATTGCATCGCGATGGGCCGATTGAACGCTACCCCTCGCCCATCCTCGCACCGCTGAAACGCGGGCGAGTCTGGTCGGTCCCCCGAGGGGACGGCGACGCTCGCGGCATCGAGCCGCAAGCACGTCGCCCAGGCGGGCCGGCTAGGGAGCGGCCCGGCGCTCGGCCCGCAGACTCCACCGTCAGCAACAAAAGCGGCCGCGATAATCCTCCGCGTCTATGCAGTCCGGCCCCATCCTCAATATCTCCTGCTACCTCTTCGTCTCGCTGACCGACACGGCGGCGCTGCGCGACCTCCTCGAAGCCCGGGCGCAAGCCCTGGACCTCAAGGGCACGGTGCTGATCGCCGAAGAGGGCATCAATCTCTTCCTGGCCGGCTCGGCCGAGGCCGTGAACACCTGGGTAGGCGAGCTGCGCGCCGACCCGCGCTTCACGACGCTGACGCCCAAGGAAAGCTGGAGCGAGGTGCAGCCCTTCCAGCGCCTGAAGGTCAAGGTCAAGCCCGAGATCATCCGCATGAACCACCCGACCATCCGCCCCGACCAGGCCCCGCGCGCACCCGCGCTGGCCCCGGCGACGCTGATGCGCTGGCTGGACCAGGGCCATGACGACGACGGCCGGGAGCTTGTGATGCTGGACACGCGCAACGGCTTCGAGGTGGACGAGGGCGCGTTTGACGGCGCCATCGACTGGCGGCTGCACAAGTTCAGCGACTTTCCGGACGCACTGGCTGCCCATCGCGACGAACTTGTTGGCAAGACCGTGGTGAGCTACTGCACCGGCGGCATCCGCTGCGAGAAGGCAGCCATGGTGCTGGAGGAACAAGGCCTCACGGCCTGGCAACTCGACGGCGGCATCCTGAAGTACTTCGAGGACACCGGCGGCAAGCATTACCACGGCAACTGCTTCGTCTTCGACGATCGCCGAGGCGTCAATGCCGACCTGACCCCAACATGACCAGTCGATTTGGTGATTTCGCGCTGAAGGCCATCGGCATCCTCCTCATGCTGGCCGCGCTGGGCTTTGCCGTCAGCAAGGCGCCTGACCGCTCCCTGGAGAGCCTGGTGCCGCGCTGGGCGCCGCCGCCGTCCGATTTCGTCGACATTGACGGCCTGCTCGTGCACTACCGCGACGAAGGCCCCAGCAGCGACCCGCTGCCCATCGTCCTCATCCACGGCACCAGCGCCAGCCTGCACACCTGGGAAGGCTGGGTGGCCGAACTGAAGGCCACCCGCCGCGTCATCAGCTTCGACCTGCCAGGCTTTGGCCTGACCGGCCCGAACGCCGACAACGACTACAGCGACCCGCGCTATGTCGCCTTCGTGCGCCAGTTCCTGGCCCGCCTGGGCGTCGGCCGCGCCATCGTCGGCGGCAACTCCCTCGGGGGCGAAATCGCCTGGCAGCTGGCCCTGGCCGACCCGGCGCGCGTAGCCGGCCTCGTGCTCGTCGATGCCGCCGGCTTCGACTTCACGCCCGAGTCGCTGCCGCTGGGCTTCGCCATCGCCCGCATCCCCGTCGTGCGCGAGCCCATGCGCTGGGTGCTGCCACGCCGCGCCATCGAGGACAGCGTGCTCAACGTCTACGGCGACCCCAGCCGCGTCACCGCCGCACTGGTGGACCGTTACTACGAACTGGCGTTGCGCGAAGGCAACCGTGTCGCCTTGATGAGGCGCATGGACCAGCTCGCGCCCGGCCCCTACCAGCGCCTGCCCGAGATCAAGGTACCCACCCTCATCCTCTGGGGCGAACGCGACCGGCTGATCCCGCTGCGCTGGGGCCGCGAGTTCGAAAAGGCCATCGCGGGCAGCCGCCTGGTGGTTTTCCCGAAGCTGGGCCATGTGCCTCAGGAGGAAGACCCGGCTGCTACCCTTGCGGCCTTGCGCGACTGGTTGCCTCAGGTCGCCCGCTGAACACCGTCCTACCCAAGAGGTCCGACATGAAGAAACGCTCCCTGATCGCGCTGGCCCTGCTGGCCGCCGCCTCGCTGGCCCAGGCCCAGGCCCCCGAGTGGAAGAAGCTGCGCATCGGCGTCGAAGGCGCCTACCCGCCCTTCTCCGAGATCGGCCCGGATGGCAAGCTCAAGGGCTTCGAGATCGAACTGGTGCAGGCCTATTGCGCCGAGATGAAGGCCCAGTGCACGCTGGTGCAGCAGGACTTCGACGGCCTCATCCCGGCGCTGCAGTCGCGCAAGGTGGACGCCATCTTCGCCAGCGTCTCCATCACCGAAGAGCGCCAGAAGGTCGTCGCCTTCTCCAAGCCCTACTACAACACCCCCGCCCGCCTGATCGCCAAGGCCGGCGTGAAGCTCGACCCCACGGCCGCCGGCCTGAAGGGCAAGAAGATCGGCGTGCAGCGCGGCACGACGCATGAGACCTATGCCGCCGCCACCTTCAAGCAGAGCGAGATCGTGCGCTACAGCAGCCAGGACCAGGTCTTCCTGGACCTGAAGAGCGGCCGCATCGACGCCACGCTGATGGATTCGCCGGCCGGCGACTTCGGCTTCCTGAAGAAGCCCGAAGGCAAGGGCTTCGCCTTCTCCGGGCCGGCCATCATCGACGACAAGGTCTTCGGTGTCGGCACCGGTGTGGGCATGCGCAAGGCCGACGAGGCGACGCTGGGCAAGAAGTTCAACGCCGCCATCGACGCCGTGCAGGCCAACGGCACCTTCAAGAAGCTCGCCGACAAATATTTCGACTACGACATCGCGCCGCGCACCAAGCAGCAGTGATGCGACGCCGCTCCGCCCTGGCCGCGCCCCTGGCCCTCGCCCCCGCGGCGTGGGCCCAGGCGCCCCAGCGCCTGCGCATCGGCTTCGCCGTGGGCTATGCGCCCTTCAGCGAGATCGGCACCGACGGCCAGCTCAAGGGCTTCGAGATCGACGTGGCCCAGGCCCTGAGCGCCAAGCTCGGGCAGGCCTACACGCCCGTCATCCTGGAGTTCGACGGGCTGATCCCGGCGCTGCAGTCGCGCAAGATCGACGCCATCATGGCCTCGATGTCGATCACGCCGGAGCGCCAGCAGGTCATCACCTTCTCCTCGCCCTACTACTTCTCGCCGGCCCGCCTGGTCATGCGCGGCGACACCGGTACCGACGTCAGCCCGGCCGGCATGAAGGGCAAGCGCGTCGGCGTGGAGCGCGGCACCATCCATGAGCGTTTCCTGGCCGAACAGTTCAAGGGCATCCAGCTGCTGCGCTATGCGACGCAGGATCAGGTCTTTCTGGACCTGAAGTCGGGCCGGCTGGACGCGACGCTGGTGGACGCCGTCATCGCCCAGTTCGGTTTTCTGAACCACGCCGACGGCCGCGGCTTCGGCTTCGTCGGGCCCGATTTCGCCAGGGACCAGCGCTACTACGGCAAGGGCATCGGCGTGGGCCTGCGCAAGAGCGAAGCGACGACGCTGGGCCAGCGCATCGACGAGGCACTCGCCGCCCTGCGCGGCAGCGGCGCCCTCAAGACCATCAACGACCGCTACTTCAGCTTCGATCTCGTGAATCCCCCGCGCTGAGCGCAGCCTTCCCCTCTTCCCATGTTGTTGCACGGATTTCTTCCCAGCCTGATCGAAGGCGCCGCCGTCACGCTGGCGGTGGCCCTGTCGTCGCTGGCCATCGCCGTCCTGCTGGGTCTCGTCGGCGCCCTGGCCAAGCTGTCGCGCTCGCGCATCGCGAGAGGCCTCGCCGGTCTCTACACGACGCTGATCCGCGGCGTGCCCGACCTCGTGCTGATGCTGCTGATCTTTTATGGCGGCCAGCTCGCGGTCAACACCCTCGCGCCCAAGCTGGGTCACGACGACTTCATCGACATCGACCCCTTCATCGCCGGCGTGCTGACCATCGGCTTCATCTTCGGCGCCTACCTGACCGAGGCCTTCCGCGGCGCCTTCCTGGCCGTGCCGCCGGGCCAGCGCGAGGCGGGCCTCGCCTACGGCATGAGCCCGGGCCTGGTGCTGTGGCGCATCACGCTGCCGCAGATGCTGCGCCATGCGTTGCCCGGCATCTCCAACAACTGGCTGGTGCTCATCAAGAGCACGGCCATCGTGTCCATCATCGGCCTGTCCGACCTGATGACGCGCGGCAAGCAGGCCGCCGGCACGACACGCGAGCCCTTCACCTTCTACCTGGCCGTGGCCGTCATCTATCTCGTCTTCACCAGCGTCTCGGAACTCGGCTTCGCCTGGGCGCAGCGGCGCCTGGCCATCGGTACCAAGGCGGGGAAACTGTGAACTTCGACGCCGTCCTCGAGAACTTTCCGCTCTACCTCACCGGCCTGGTCACGTCGCTGCAGCTGCTGACGCTGTCATTGCTCGGCGGGCTGGTGCTGGCCGTACCGCTGGCCATCGTGCGCACCGTGTTCCTGGGCTGGCCGTCGCGGCTGGTCTGGCTCTACACCTATGTCTTCCGCGGCACGCCGATGCTGGTGCAGCTCTTCCTCGTCTACTACGGCGCGGCCCAGTTCGAGGTCGTGCGCGACAGCTTCGCCTGGCCGTGGCTGTCGTCCGCCACCTTCTGCGCCTGGCTGACCTTCACGCTGAACACGGCCGCCTACACGACCGAGATCATTGCCGGCAGCATCCGCGCCCTGCCCGCGGGCGAGATCGAGGCCGCCAAGGCCTTGGGGCTGAGCCGTGGCCTGATGCTGCGCCGCATCGTGCTGCCCGCAGCGCTGCGCCGTGCGCTACCCGCCTATGGCAACGAGGCCATCTTCATGCTGCACGGCACCTCGCTGGCCAGCACGGTGACGCTGCTGGACGTGACCGGCGCGGCCCAGCAGGTCTACGCCAAGTACTACCTTCCCTTCGAGGCCTTCATCACGGCCGGCGCCTTCTATTTCACGCTCACGCTGTGCCTGGTCGGGCTGTTCCGCTGGGCTGAAAACCGCTGGCTGAAACCCATGATGAGCCGTTGATCATGCAACCCACCCGCCACCCCCTGCTCTCCCCCGCCCCAGGCACCCAGCGCGAGCTGGTCTCGCTGCACTACGGCCAGGCCGGCGGCCAGAAAGCCTACATCCAGGCCTCCCTGCACGGTGACGAACTGCCCGGCATGCTGGTCGCCCACCATCTGCGCCTGCAACTGGATGCGCTGCAGGCCGCCGGCCAGATCAGCGGCGAGATCGTCCTGGTGCCCATGGCCAACCCCATTGGCCTCAGCCAGTTCATGCTGCACGCCCATCTGGGCCGCTTCGAGCTGACGACGGGCGAGAACTTCAACCGCCACTACCCCGACCAGATCGACGCCGTCGCCCAGGCCGTCGAATCGCAACTGGGCGCGGACGCGAATGCCAACGTCGCCCTGCTGCGTCGCGCGCTGAAGGCGGCCGTGCTGGCCAGCCCGGTCGACACCGAGCTTCAGTCCCAGCGTCGCACGCTGCTGAGCCTGTCCTGCGACGCCGACATCGTGCTGGATCTGCATTGCGACGCCCAGGCGCTGATGCACCTCTACACCGAGACGCCCTGCTGGCCCGATTGCGAGCCGCTGGCGCGCTTCCTGCGCTCGCGCCTGACGCTGCTGGCCCAGGACTCCGGCGACAACCCCTTCGACGAGGCCTGCTCCCAGGTCTGGTGGAAATGGGCCAGGCATTTCGGCGGCAAGTTCCCGATACCCCAGGCCTGCCTGTCAGTCACCGTCGAGCTGCGTGGCGCGGCCGATGTGACGCACGAGCTGGCCTCGGCCGACGCCAAGAACATCATCGACTTCCTGCGCTGGCGTGGCCTGATCACCGGCGACAAGCCCGCCGTGCCCGAGGCCGTCGGTGATGCCCGCCCGCTGGCCGGCAGCATGCCGATCAAGTCGCCGGTGGCCGGCGTGCTGACCTTCGTGAAAGAGGTCGGCGCCGAGGTGTTGACCGGCGAGGTGCTGGCCCATGTCATCGACCCCATCACGGCTGCGGTCACCGAATTGAAGAGCCCCGTCGACGGCCTGTTCTTCGCCCGCGACTTCCTGCGCTTCGCCAACGCCGGCATGCGCGTCGCCAAGGTCGCCGGCCGCGAGGCGCTGCGCACCGGCAAGCTGCTGGGCGCCTGAACGACGACAACAAGAACAACATGAGCGATATCCAACTCCAGGCCACCAACATCCACAAGCGCTTCGGCGAGCGCGAAGTGCTCAAGGGCATCTCCTTCGCGGCCAAGGCCGGCGACGTCGTCACGCTGATCGGCTCCTCGGGCTCGGGCAAGAGCACCTTTCTGCGCTGCCTCAATCTGCTGGAGCAGCCCAACGAGGGCGAACTCAGCCTGTGCGGCGAAAGCCTGAAGCTGGTGCGCGACCGCGACGGCAGCCTGAAGGCGGCCTCGCCCAAGCAGCTGCAGCTGTGGCGTGCCAAGCTGGCCATGGTGTTCCAGAACTTCAACCTCTGGGCCCATATGACGGTGCTGGAGAACGTCATCGAGGCACCCATCCATGTGCTGGGCAAGCCCAAGGCCGAGGCCATCGAGCGTGCCCAGGCCTTGCTCGCACGCGTCGGCGTGTCCCACCGCGCCCATGTCTATCCGGCCCAGCTGTCGGGCGGCGAGCAGCAGCGCGTGGCCATCGCCCGCGCCCTCGCCGTCGACCCCGAGGTCATGCTCTTCGACGAACCGACGTCGGCACTGGACCCCGAGCTGGTCGGCGAAGTCCTCAAGGTCATGCGCGACCTGGCCGCCGAGGGCCGCACGATGATCGTCGTGACCCACGAAATGGGCTTCGCGCGCGAGGTCTCCAACCACTGCCTCTTCCTGCACCAGGGGCGCGTGGAGGAGGAAGGCAACCCCAAGGAGATGCTGCTGCGCCCGCAGTGCGAGCGGCTGCAGCAGTTCCTCAGCGGTGGCCTGAAGTAGCGTGACGCTGCGCAGCCTGCTGTGGCGGGCGCTGGCCCTGCTGAGCCTGGTTCTCGGGCTCATCGGCATCCTGCTGCCGGTGCTGCCCACGGTGCCCTTCCTGCTGCTGGCTGCCTGGGCCGCCGGCAAGGGCTGGCCGGCGCTGGAGACCTGGCTGCTGAACCACACGCACTTCGGCCCTCACATCCGTCGCTGGCGCGAACGCGGCGCCGTGCCACGCCGCGCCAAGTGGCTGGCCAGCTTGATGATGCTGGCCAGCGCCACTGGGCTGGCAATGACGCCGTTGCCGCTGGCCGTCAAGATCGCCGTGCCGGCCGTGATGGCCGCCGTGGCGATCTGGCTTTGGCGCCGGCCTGAGGCCTGAGGCCTAGAACAACGTCTCGACGTCGCAGGCCAGGCGGTAGCCCTCGCCCCGCTCGGTCACCACCAGCCTGGGCTGGGAGGCGTCGGCCTCGATCTTCAGGCGCAGCCGCCGCACCTGGACGTCCATCGTGCGGTCATAGACCTCGGCCTCGTGCAGTCGCGACATGGACAGCAGTTGGTCACGCGACAGCACCCGCTGCGGCGCGCGACACAGCGCGCTGAGCAGGCTGAACTCGCCGTTGGACAACTCCACCAGCCCGCCCTGGGGCGACAACAGGCGGCGGGTGCGCAGATTGAGCTCCCAGCCCGCGAACCGGAAGGCACGCCGCGTGCCGTCGCGCTGCGGCAGCGTGGCCTGCACCTGGTAGCGGCGCAGCACGGCACGCAGGCGCGCCAGCATCTCGCGCGGACTGAAGGGCTTGGTGATGTAGTCGTCCGCGCCCAGCTCCAGGCCCATCACGCGGTCGGCCTCCTCGGAGCGCCCGGTCAGCAGCACGATGGGCACGGCGGCCCGCTCGCGCAGGGTGCGCGCGAGCTGCATGCCGTCCTCGCCGAGCAGCTTCAAGTCCAGCAGGACGAGGTCGATAGCCTCGCGTTCGAAGGCCTCGAACATCTCTGCTCCCGTCGCCCCGGTGCTGACGCGCATGTCGTTGTTGCGAAGGTACTCGGCAACCATCTCCCGGATCAGGGGATCGTCGTCGATGACAAGGATGTGAGGGGCGGCAGCGACAGACATCGGCGGTTGCGGGCTGGTGGACGCGGCCACTGTAGCGTGCAGCACCGCGTCCCCGGCTTGCATCAACGCCCGCTGCGGTGGCCGGCCACCTCGACCAGTTCTGCCGCGTGCACGACCCGCCCGCGGGCGTCGATGTCGATGTCGAACACCTCGCCGCTGGCGGCCTGCCCGGGCAGTTCGTAGGTCAGGGCCGTCACACCCTCCTTGACGAAATGGAACTCGTGCGAGGGCAGGCCCAGCAGGGTCTGCACGCGCGCCTGGCTCATGCCGGGCTGGATCATGGACTCCTGCGCGGGGCTGATGCCTTGAGCGCCCGCGGGCGCCAACACCAGGGCGAGGCTGTTCAGCAGGGAGGGCAGGAGGTACCGGGCAATGCGGTGTTTCACGTCAGACTCCAGTGTGCACGGGCCGACAGCTCCCCATGAGCCGGGCCTGGGTCGGGACTGTGCCGGGCCCGTTGGGGCGCTTGATGGCAACACCGGGACCGCTGTGTTGCAGATGTCATCCAGGCCACCTTGCCCTGAGGGGCTGACCACGGCCAGACTGCGGGCATGCGCCATCCCCTTGCCCCGCTCGTCGACAAGCCGGGGCCGCCGCCCTCATCCTGGGCTCCGTGGGCCCTGGCCTTCGCCGGCTGGCTGGTGCTGGCCGGCACGGCGGCGGCGGTGCTGTGGCATCTGCGCAGCGAGGCGTTGAACGCCCAGCGGCGCGAGCTGAGTGTGCTCTCCCAGGCCCTTACCGACGAGCTGGACCGCGGCCTGCGGGGCGCCGAGGAAGGCTTGCACGCCCTGCAGAACGAGTTGCGCGAGGCGCGCATGGGCCGCACAGGCCTGCTGTCAGCCCGGGAACTGCGCTCACGCGCCGACCTGATGCCCATGGTGCAGGACCTCTGGCTGCTGGACGACCAGGGTCAGCCCACGGCGCAGTCCGACGGCCAGGCGCTGCCCGCGCTCGACGGCTTTCTGCCCACGTTGCGCAGCCTAGAACCTGGCGCCATCGCCGTGAGCCGGCCGTTCACCATGCCGGGCGGCGGTGCCCCGTTGGTGGCCCTGGCGACGCACGGCGTGGATGCGCAGGCCCGCGCCGCCGGCTGGATCGTCGGCACCGTGCCGGCGCAGGGCCTCCTTGGCGCCTTCCCCGCGGCACTGCCGGCGCCGGACGCCCGCATGTATGTGTTCCGGCGCGATGGCGCCCTGCTCGCGAGCGTCAATGCGCCGCGGCCTCATGGCGACGAGGCCCTGACCGCGCAGACGCTGGCCCGGCATGCGGAACTCGAGCAGCGCCGCTTCCAGGACGGCAGCCGCCACCTCGTCGCGCAGCACACGGTGGGCCGCTACGGGCTGGTGCTGCTGGTGTCGCGTGACCTGGGCCAGGTGCTCGCCGGCTGGCGCGGCGTCGTGCAGCTGACGGTCGCGATCCTTGCGCTGCTGCTGCTGCTCGCGATGGTGGCCGTCCACCACGTGCTGCGCGCCGAGCGCCACCGCAAGATGGCCCGGCACAGCCTGGCCGCCCAGCAGTCCCGGGCCAGCAAGCTGGAAGCGCTGGGCACGCTGGCCGGCGGGGTCGCCCATGATTTCAACAATGTGCTGTCGGGCATCGTCGGCTACACCGAGATGGCCCAGGACGAGGCCCCGGCCGGCAGCACCCAGGCGCGTCATCTCGACAAGGTCATGCAGGCGGCCCTGCGCGGCAGACAGCTGGTGGAGCGCATCCTTTCGTTCAGCAAGGGCGGCGCCCGCAGCTCCAGCGTGTTCGCGCTGGAGCCCGTGATCGACGAGGTGCTGACGCTGCTGTCGGGCTCCTTGCGGCCCGGCATCGTGCTGGAGCGCGCGCTCGCGGCACCCGGTGCCAGGCTGCGCGGCGACTCGACGCAGGCCTTCGAGGCGCTGATGAACCTGTGCACGAATGCCATGCAGGCCATGCCGGACGGCGGCCAGCTGAGCGTGCACCTGGATCGCTGGCAGGCCCGCACACCCCAGGTGCTGTCGCACAGCCGGCTGCAGCCTGGCGACTACCTGCGCCTGAGCGTTGCCGACCAGGGCACGGGCATGTCGGCCGAGGTGATGGAGCGGCTCTTCGAACCCTTCTTCACCACGCGCGGCGCCCAATCCGGCACGGGGCTGGGACTGGCGGTGGTGCATGGCGTGGTGGCGGAGCTGGGCGGCGCCATCGACGTGCAGAGCGCGCCGGGCCAAGGTGCACGCTTCACGCTCTACCTGCCTGAATGCCTGGAGGCGCCGGGAGGCATGGCCGCCGCGCCGCGCGCGCTGGCGGCGGGCCAGGGGCAGCAGGTGATGGTGGTGGACGACGAACCTGAACTGGTGGGCATGGTCATGGAGATGCTGACCGGGCTGGGCTACACGCCGAACGGCTTTGTCGACCCGGCGGCGGCGCTGGAAACGCTGCTGGAACGCGGGCACGGCTACGCAGCCGTCATCACCGACGAGGTCATGCCCGGCCTGAGTGGCACCCAGCTCACGGCCGAAGTGCGCCGCCACCTGCCCGATCTGCCGGTGCTGCTGGTCAGCGGTTATGGCGGCGCGCTGCTGGCCCAGCGTGCGACCCAGGCGGGCGTGACTCGGCTGTTGGCCAAACCGCTGCAGCGGGCCGAACTGGCCCAGGCGCTGGCGCAGCTGCTGCCCTGATGATGCCGCGCCATTGCAACTGCAATATGAGGCGCCCAGTCGCGTCACAGAGCCAGCGACCCGACACCACACAGTCGCCAACATCGCATCACGGTGATGCGGTTGAGCTTGAAGGAGCCCCAATCATGACGATGTTCAACCTGAAGTCCCTGGCCGCGGCAGCGACGGCCTCCCTGGCCCTGCTGGCCTCAGTGGCCCATGCCGACGACGCCTACGTCGGCGCCAGCATTGGCGCGCCGCACTTCGGCCATGACGTCAACGGCGTCAGCGGCGACGACCATGGCGTGGCCGGCAAGGTCTACGGCGGCTACCAGTTCACGCCCAACTTCGCGTTGGAGGCGGGCCTGGCCACATTGGGCCGCCTCAAGGGCGACACCGGCAGTGTCAGCGCCCATGGCGAATTCCTCGACCTCGTCGGCCGCCTGCCGCTGGGGCATGAGGTCTCGCTGCTGGGCAGCGTCGGCGCCGACCATGTCCACTTCTCGTCGCCGACCGGCGGCGACGGCGGCGCCGGGCTCAAGCTCGGCCTGGGCGCCGAGTACGCAATCAACACGCAAACGACGCTGCGCGCCGAATACGAGCACTACCGCGCCAACGCCTTCGACGAGCGGCCCAGCGTGGGCCAGTTGACCGTCGGCCTGCGGCTGGGCTTCTGAACCGACCGGCCCACGCCCGTCCATCCATCGCGCCGAGCCGGCTCGGCAACCGGAGGCCCCATGCATATTGCTGAACCCAGGCGGGCAACGCGCGACCCGCGTCACGGGAGCATCTCGTGAACACGCCGCCGCAAGCCGGGCCGCACGGCCACGGCGAGGCCACACCGCAGGCCGACGCCGTGCTGCTGATTCATGTCACCGACCCACCGGTCGCCACGGGTGTGGCGGCCTGGTGGCGGCAGCTACGCGCCCACTACCTGCACGCCGCAGCGCCCGGCCAGCCGCCGACGCTGGAATTGCGCGTGCAGGACCGGCAGGGGCGCTGCGTTGGCCACCTCAACACCGGTGCTGCCGTCAACCGCCTGGTGCTGCCGGGCGGGCCCTACCTGGTCACGGCACGGCAGGGCAATGCAAGGCGCGGGTACTACCTCAGCTTGGCGCCGGGGCGTGAGTCCCGGCTGTTCGTGGACCTGAGCGCCGTTGAGAGCAGCGCAACGCCAGGCGGCGGGCCGCTCGATGACATCTGACTTACTGCCTGGCACGGGCTGCAATCTTGCGGTCCCGGATCGTCTTCAAGATGTCTGCACAGGCGAGGCGCTGCGATCCCGCAGCCGCCCCGGAGCCTGTCAAGTCACGACCACAAGGAGTCATCATGACGCTCGTACGCTTCTCCCCACCGTCCAGCGCGCTGCTGGCCATCGGCCTGTTTCTCGGCGCGGCTGGCGCCCAGGCTGCACCGGGGTACACGGTCGCTGCTCGCCAGGAGACGCTGGTCAGCGTCGGCATGAGCCAGGCCGACGTCCGGCAACTGCTGGGCCGGCCGCAGACCGACATCTCCTACCGCAATCAGCCGGGTTCGGTCTACACCTACCGCGTGGCCGGCATTGAACCGACGGTGTTCGAGATCGACTTCGACACCGATGGCAAGGTGGCTTCCGCCACCGAAGTGCCAGGAGACTCCGGCCACGGCCACCGTTGAAGGCGCGACGCCACCCCTCAGGCCGGCAGCAGGCCTCTATCCTTCAACATGGGCTCGACCACCGGATCGCGGCCGCGGAAGGCACGGAAGGCCTCGCCCGGCTCGCGGCTGTTGCCGGCCGAGTAGATGCATTCGCGCAGACGCGCGGCCACCGCCGTGTCGAAGACGTTGCCGGCCTCGACGAAGGCGTCGAAGGCATCGCAGTCCAGCACCTCGGCCCACAGGTAGACGTAGTAGCCCGCCGCATAGCCGGCACTGCTGAACAGATGCTGGAAGTGGGTCAACCGGTGGTTGAGGCCGACCTCGGCAGGCAGCTGCCACTGCGCCAGTGTGTCGCGCTCGAAGGCGACGACGTCGCTGGGTGGCTGCGGGGCCGAATGGGCCGCCATGTCGACGATGGCGCTGGCCGTGTAGCGCAGCGTCTCGTAGCCCTGGCCGAACTGGCGCGCCGCCTGCAGCTTGGCGAGCAGCGCGTCGGGCAGGGGTTCATCGGTCTGCCAGTGGCGGGCAAAGGTCTTGAGCACCTGCGGCTCGGCCATCCAGTGCTCGTAGAGCTGGGAGGGCAGTTCGACGAAGTCGCGCAGCACCTGGGTGCCGGCCAGGCGCTCGTGCTCGACGCTGGACAGCAGGCCGTGCAGGCCATGGCCGAACTCGTGAAAGAGCGTGCGCACGTCGTCGAAGCTCAGCAGCGTCGGCTCGCCGGCGGCACCGCGCGCAAAGTTGTTGTTGTTCAGGATGACGGGTGTCGCACCCAGCGCACGGCTCTGGTTGCGCATCGCATTCATCCAGGCGCCGCTGCGCTTGGTCGGCCGCGCGAAGTTGTCCTGCAGGAACAAACCCCGCACGGAACCGTCGGCATCGAAGACCTCGTAGGCGCGCACGTCGGCGTGGTAGCCGGCGAGGTCGGGCCTGGCCTTGAACTGCAGACCGAACAGGCGGCTGGCGCAGTCGAACATCGCGGCCACCATGCGGTCCAGCGAGAAATAGGGCTTGACCTCGGCTTCGTCGAGCTCGAAACGGGCGCGCTTGGCCTGCTCGGCATAGAAGCGCCAGTCCCAGGCCTGCAGTTCGTGGCTGGCGCCGGCGGCCGCCATGGCGCCCTGCACGGCTTCGCGTTCGCGGGCCTGGGCGGCCAGCGCCGGGTGCCAGACGCGCTCCAGCAGGCCCATGACAGCCGCCTGGTTGCGCGCCATGGTGTCTTCCAGCGCGTAGTCGGCATAGCAGGCATGGCCATGCAGCTTGGCCTGTTCAGCACGCAGCGCCAGGATCTCGGCGCAGATCTCGCGGTTGTCGGTCTCCCCCGTGTCATCGCCACGGCCGACCCAGGCGCGCCAGGCCTGCTCGCGCAGGTCACGCCGCGCACTGAAGCTCAGGAAAGGCACGATCAGCGACCGCGACAGCGTGATGACGTGGACGCCCTCTTCCAGGCCGCGGTCAATCGCCGCCTGGCGCGCGGCGGCGCGCACGAAGCCGGGCAGGCCGGCGAGTTCGGCTTCGGTCGTCAGCCGCAGCTGGTAGCCGTTCTCGGCGGCCAGCACGTTCTGCGCAAAGCGCGTGTTCAGCTCCGCCAGGCGGGCCATGACGGCGGCGTAGCGCGTGCGCGCTTCAGGCGCGAGGCGGGCACCGGCGCGCAGGAAGTCCAGGTGCACGCGCTCCAGCAGGCGGCGCTGCTCGGGCGTGAGGCCGAGCTGCTCGCGCTGCTCGAACAAGGCATCCATGCGCGCGAACAGGCCCTGGTGCATGTAGACGGCGCTGCCGTGCTCGGCCAGCGGCGCGGCCAGGGCGCGCTGCACGGCCTGCAGCTCCGGCGAAGTGGCCGAGGCGGCCAGCGTGTAGAAGAGATGTTCGAGGCGGGTCAGCTGGCGGCCGCTGGCATCGAAGGCAGCCACGGTGTTGGCGAAGGCTGGCGCATCGGCCTGGGCGGCGATGGCGTCGACTTCGGCGCGATGGGCGGCGAGCGCGATGTCGAAGGCGGGCTGGAAATGCGCGGGGGCGATATCGGCGAAGGGGGGCAGACCGTGTGGGCCGGCCCAGTCCTGCAGCAGCGGGTTGGTGCTCATGCGGAGTCCTCGGAAAACAAAAAGGGCCGCTCCCTKCTGGGGAGGCGGCCCGTGCGGCTGGCGTCAGCGGCCGGTGCGGATCACTTGCCCGCGGCGGCCTTTTCCTTGCGGATGGCCTTTTCGTCGTTCTCGTCGTAGGCCTTGTTCTGGCACTCGGCCTTCCACTTGTCGTTGGCGTCGAAGTGCTTCTCGGTGCGGTCTTCGATGGCCTTGAACTGGGCGTCCAGCGCGTCGACCTTGTCGGAGAAGGCCTTGCGCTTGGCGCCCTGTTCGGCGTCGGCGGCCTTCAGCGCTTCGATCATGGGGCCGAAGGCGGTTGCACGGGCCTGGTAGGCCTCGTTGCGGGCCTTGAGCTCGGCCTTCTCGAGCTTGGGGGCCTCGGCGGTCAGCGCCTCATGGGCCTTCAGGATGCCTTCGCGCTCGGCCTTGACCTCGGCCACCTGCTTGCCCAGCGTGGCCTCGCCGGCCTCGATGCTGGCCTTCTCGGCCTTGAGCTTCTCGGCGTTGGCCTTGTAGGCGGCCTGGTCAGCCTTGATGGCTTCGGACTCCTTGCTGTTGGCCTCCTGCTGGTCGATGCAGGCGCGCAACTCGTCGCGCGACATCAGCTTGGCCTTGGGCTTCTCGACAACCGGGTTGCTGACCTTGTTGTTCTTCGGGTCGACCTTGGCCTTGGTGTTGTTCGTGATCTGTGCCTGGGCGGAGACGGCGATGACCAGGACCAGCGGAAGAAGAATGCGTTTCATGAAGAGGGCGCAACCGGGTTGCGAAGGTTCAAAGCGGGAGGCGGAATGATGCCACGAGGCTTCGCCGCGATAATCGCCGGCTGCCCTTAGTTCCATTGGTTACCACCTACGCATGGCGCTCAAAGCCACCATCCACAAAGCCCAGCTCCAGATCGCCGACATGGACCGCCATGTCTACGGCGACCATGCCCTCACGATCGCCCGCCACCCGAGCGAGACCGATGAACGCATGATGATCCGCGTGCTGGCCTACGCGCTGAACGTCGCGGCCGACGACCTCAACGGCCGGCTCGAGTTCACCAAGGGGCTGTCCGACGTGGACGAGCCCGACCTCTGGCAGCTCGACCTGACGGGTGAGGTGCAGCACTGGATCGACCTCGGCCAGCCAGACGAGCGCCGGCTGATGAAGGCGCATGGCCGCGCCCGCCGCGTCAGCGTCTACAGCTTCGCATCCAGCACGCCGGTGTGGTGGAGCGGCATCGAGAACAAGCTGACCCGCGCGCCGCGCCTGGCGGTCTGGCAGATCCCGGCCGAACAGTCCCAGGCCCTGATCGCTCTGGCCGAGCGCAGCATGCAGCTGCAGATCAGCATCCAGGACGGCAGCATCTATGTGTCGACCGCCAACGCCTCGGTGGAGATCCACCCCATCGCCTTGAAGGTGGCCGGCGAATGACACCGCAGCACGAGCCTGAAGCCCAGCGCTTCACGCTGCCAACCACGCCTGTCAGCGTGCTCGACTATCAGCTGGGCAGCGGCCACGTCACCTTCACCCATACCGGCGTGCCGCCGGCCTACCGCGGCCAGGGCCTGGCAGCCCAGCTCGTCGAGGCCGGCCTGCAATGGGCTGCAGGCCAGGGCCTGAAGGTCGTGCCCGCCTGCAGCTACGCCCAGCTCTACATCCAGCGCCACCCCGAGTGGCAGAACCACATCGCCTGAAGAGAACCCTATGTCCACGATCCTGCAATCCGTTCCCGTCGGCCAGAAGGTCGGCATCGCCTTCTCCGGTGGCCTCGACACCTCCGCCGCCCTGCACTGGATGAAGCTCAAGGGCGCCCTGCCCTATGCCTACACGGCCAACCTCGGTCAACCCGACGAGCCCGACTACGACGAGATCCCGCGCAAGGCCATGCTGTAYGGTGCCGAGAAGGCCGTGCTGGTGGACTGCCGCGCCCAGCTCGTGGCTGAAGGCATCGCCGCTCTGCAGGCCGGCGCCTTCCACATCAGCACCGCCGGCGTCACCTACTTCAACACCACGCCCATCGGCCGCGCCGTGACCGGCACCATGCTGGTGGCCGCCATGCAGGCCGACGGCGTCAACATCTGGGGCGACGGCAGCACCTTCAAGGGCAACGACATCGAGCGCTTCTACCGCTACGGCCTGCTGACCAACCCGGCGCTGAAGATCTACAAGCCCTGGCTGGACCAGACCTTCATCGACGAACTGGGCGGCCGCAGCGAAATGTCGGCGTTCATGACGGAGAAGGGCTTCGCCTACAAGATGAGCGCCGAGAAGGCCTACTCGACCGACTCCAACATGCTGGGCGCCACGCATGAGGCCAAGGACCTGGAGTTCCTGAACAGCGGCATCAAGATCGTCAACCCCATCATGGGCGTGGCGTTCTGGCGCGATGACGTGGTGGTGAAGGCCGAACAGGTGTCGGTGCGCTTCGAGGAAGGCATGCCCGTCGCGCTGAATGGCGTCGAGTACCGCGACCCGGTGGCCCTGCTGGCGGAGGCCAACGTCATCGGCGGCCGCCATGGCCTGGGCATGAGCGACCAGATCGAGAACCGCATCATCGAGGCCAAGAGCCGCGGCATCTACGAGGCGCCGGGCCTGGCGCTGCTGCACATCGCCTACGAGCGCCTCGTGACAGGCATCCACAACGAGGACACCATCGAGCAGTACCGCGACAACGGCCGCAAGCTGGGCCGCCTGCTCTACCAGGGCCGCTGGTTCGACCCGCAAGCCATCATGCTGCGCGAAGCCGCCCAGCGCTGGATCGCGCGTGCCATCACCGGCGAGGTCGCCATCGAGCTGCGCCGCGGCAACGACTATTCGCTGCTCGACACCCGTAGCCCCAACCTGACCTATGCGCCCGAGCGCCTGAGTATGGAGAAGGTCGAGGACGCGCCCTTCAGCCCCGCCGACCGCATCGGCCAGCTGACCATGCGCAACCTCGACATCACCGACACGCGCGCCAAGCTGGGCATCTACACCGGCACCGGCCTGCTGGCCGGCGGCGGCCTGCCCAGGCTGGAGTAATTTCCCGGCCCACGCTGGCGGGGTCGCGGCGAATACTGTATAAATCCACAGTATTCGCTTTGAGGAGCCCACCATGTACAGCCAGTACCGTCAGAACTACGTCCCCGGCCGTCCCCTGCCCCTGTGGCTGCAGAAGCTGCTGAGCTGGCTGTAGGCGGCTTCAGAAGGCATCAAAAGGCGTCAGCCACGCGCAGGAAGCTCGCAAAGCGCGGCTTGCCACCAGTCGTCAGGTCACGATAGCGGTAGGTGACGGTGGCGCCGATCGGCGGCGGGTCGCGGCGCTGGGCCTCGCTGAAGCCGGTTCCCAGCTTGAAGCGAACACCCTCGGGCGTCTGCACTTTCAGGGCACCCAACTGGCCGGTGAGGTGGCCTTTGCCGGGCTCATGGCCGACGACCACCGCCTCGGCGTCGGCCACCGGTTTCAGCTTCAACAGCAGGTCGCTGCGACCCGAGGCCAAGGGCGCGTCGGCGCGATGCAGCATCAACCCTTCGCCGCCGGCATCGACCACCTGCTTGAGCCGGGCCCGCAGTTCCGCGTTGGAGTTGAGCCGCTGCTGGGGCACCGGCATGACGACGCCGCCGGCCATGGTCGCGAGCCTGGCGGCGCGGCGTTCGAAATCCCGCTCGCCCGCCGGCAGCTCGAAGACGCGGTAGCTGAGAAGCCGCCACTCCGCGGCCACCGGCTCCGCACGCCGCACCGTGGCCGACAGCGCATCGAAGCTGCGTCGCCCCATCCACAGTTCGCCATCGAGCGGCTGCGCGGGCAGCTCGGCCAGGAACCAGGCGGGCGCGGCAATGGGGCGGCCGCTGCGGAACTTCAGCAACTTGCCATCCCACAGCGCGCGCACGCCGTCGAGCTTCTCGCTGACGAGATAGGGTCGCGGGTCGATGCCGGCCGGCGCGTTCTTCGCCAGCAGCGGCTCCAAGGCCAGCGCCGGCAGGCTCAAGCTTCCGAGCCAGGCCAGCCACACGCGCCGGCTCAAGGTCATCCCATCCATGGCCATCCTCCGTTGCAACCGGAAGCAGCATGATCGATCCGACCGACAGCCCGCGGGCGGCAGGATTCACCTCTATAGGACCACCGGCTCCGGCTCCAGCCGGATGCCAAAGCGCCCGTAGACGCTTTCCTGGATGGCCCGCGCCAGCGTCACGACCTCCGCGCCGCGCGCGTCCGCCTTGTTGACCAGCACCAGGGCCTGTTTCTCGTAGACCGCCGCTCCGCCCACCGTCTTCCCCTTCCAGCCGCAGGCGTCGATCATCCACCCGGCGGCCAGCTTCACGCTTCCATCAGGCATGGGATAGTGAACGATGCCGGGGTCGCGGCCGATGATGTCGCGGCACTGCTCGGCCGTGACGACCGGGTTCTTGAAGAAGCTACCGGCGTTGCCGATGACGGCCGGGTCGGGCAGCTTGGCGCGGCGCACGGCGCAGATCCAGTCGTAGATCTGGCGCGCATCCGGCGCGGTGATGCCGGTCTCGGCCATCTTGCGCTCCAGCTCCAGATAGCCCAGCACCGGCTGCCAGGGCTTGGGCAGGCGAAAGCGCACCCGGGTGATGACGCTTTTTCCGGCCAAGCCGCCAAAATCGCTGTGCTTGAAGACGCTGTCGCGGTAGCCGAAGCGGCAGACCTCGGCCGGCAGCAGGGCCGGCCGGCCGGTGATGAGGTCCATCACCTCGACGGCCTCCAGCCTGTCCTTGACCTCGATGCCATAGGCGCCGATGTTCTGCACCGGCGCGGCGCCCACCGTGCCGGGGATCAGCGCCATGTTCTCCAGGCCCGGATAGCCGTGATCCAGCGTCCAGGTGACCAGCTCATGCCAGACCACGCCGGCGCCGGCCTCGACGATCCAGGCGTCGTCGCGCTCTTCCAACAGGCGGATGCCGGTAATTTCCACCTTCAGCACGACGGCCTCGACATCCCGGGTCAGCACCAGGTTGCTGCCGCCGCCCAGCACGAACTTCGGTGCGAGGCCCAGATCCGGGTGGTCGACCACCCGGCGCACATCGGCCGCCTCACGGATGCGCACGAGCCGCCGGGCCACTGCCGGCAGGCCAAAAGTGTTGTAGGGCTTGAGGTTGACGTCGGTCTCGACCTGCAGGCCGGGGGCTTCATTCGAGGGGGGCAAAGCGCTGTGGGGGGTGGCGGGCATGGGAAAATTTTCGCCGATTCATCTACCGGCCCTGCAAATGCCCAGCTTCGACACCGTTCTCGAGCCCGATCACGTCAAGATCCGCAATGGCGTGGACAACGCCATCAAGGAGATCGGCACCCGTTTCGACTTCAAGGGGACGGGCGCCAAGGTCGAGCTCAAGGACAAGGAAATCCACGCCACCGGTGACAGCGAGTTCCAGCTGGAGCAGATCGAGGTCGTGTTGTACGGCAAGCTGACCAAGCAGGACGTCGTCATCAGCTTCCTCGACAAGGCCGAGAAGATCGAGAAGCTCGGCGGCGACAAGGTGCGCCAGGTCTACAAGATCAAGGAAGGCATCGAAGCCACCCTCGCCAAGAAGATCGTGGCCTCGCTGAAGGAGAGCAAGCTCAAGGTCCAGGCCAGCATCCAGGGCGATGCCGTACGCGTCACCGGCAAGAACCGCGACGACCTGCAGACCGGCATCGCCCACCTGAAGAAGAACTTCAGCGACACGCCGCTCACGTACAACAATTTCCGCGACTGAGCATGCGCCGCTTCGTGGGGCTGCTGCCGCCCCTGCCCTTGCTACTGGTCTTTCTGCTGGCCTCGCTGCTGGTCTCGCACCAGGCCCTGGCCCAGCCCTTGCCGCTGCCGCCCGCCCAGGTGCAGCTCAACGGCATGCTGGGCTCGCGCGCGGCCCTGCTGGTCATCGATGGCCAGCCGCGCACCGTCGAGGTCGGCGCCAGCGTGCAGGGCGTCAAGCTGGTCGCCATCGAGGACGGCCGCGCCGTCGTCGAATATGGCGGCCGGCGCCAGGCGCTCACGCTGGGCGCAGCGCCGGGGCGCGTGGTCTCCCAAGGTGCTCCTGCGCCGCGCCAGATCATGCTGCCCGCGGGCCCCGGCGGCCACTTCACGACGATGGGCATGATCAACGGCCAGGTCACGAGCTTTCTCATCGACACGGGATCGACCTCAATCGCCATCGGCCAGGTCGAGGCCGAAAAGCTGGGCCTGCGCTATATGTACGGCAAGCGCATCGTCACGCAGACGGCCAATGGTGTCGTGCCCGCCTACCAGATCCAGCTGGCCAGCGTGCGCATCGGCTCGATCGAGGTCCGCGACGTGGATGCGATCGTCATCCCCGGCCTGATGAACCATGTGTTGCTCGGCAACAGCTTCCTGAATCGCTTCCAGATGCGGCGCGAGAACGACGTCATGACTTTGGAGTTGCGCTACTGAGAGGCGCGGGCAGGCTTCTGCAAGAATCCGGCGCCCCTCTCTTCGCCGGCCTGCCTCGATGACCCCTACACGCGCCCTGTTGCCCGCTTCGCTTCCCGGTCTGCTGGCCCTCCTGCTGATCGCCGGCGCACCTGGCGCTTTCGCCCAGGATGCCGCCAAGGCCTCGCGCTTCTACGAAGACGCGCTGCAGCGCTACGAGAAGCGCGACATCCCGGGCGCCATCGTGCAGCTGAAGAACGCGCTGCAGGCCGACAAGAGCCAGCTCCCCGTCCACGTGCTGCTCGGCAAGGCGCTGCAGGCCGACAGCCAGCCCGCGGCGGCCGAATTCGAGTTGGGGGAAGCCATCCGCCTGGGCGTCAACCGCGCCGAGGTCGCCGTCGCCCTGGCCATGGCGATGAACTCCCAGGGCAAGCAAACGCAGATGCTGGAAGACCCGCGCCTGCAGCCTGCCGGCCTGCCGCCCGGCATCCAGCAGCAACTGATGCTGGAGCGCGCGCTGGCCCAGTCCGACATGGGCGACACCAAGGCCGCCCTGGCCAGCGTGCTGGACGCGCGCGCGCTGAACACCAGCGACGTGAACAGCTGGATTGCCGAGATTCCACTGCGCGTGCGCAGCCGCCAGTTCGGTGAAGCCCATGCCGCGGCCGACCAGGCCCTCAAGCTGGCCCCCGACAACGCCGAGGCGCTCTACCAGAAGGCTTCTATCCACCACGCCGCCGGCCAGGTTTCGCTGGCGCTGGCCGGCTACGAGCGCGCCATCAAGGCCGAGCCCAAGCATGCCGAATCCCATCTCGCGCGCGCCGGGCTGCTGGTCGACCTGAACCGTGATGCCGATGCGCTGGCCGAGGTCAACGAGCTGCAGGTCCTCAAGCCCAATGACCCGCGCGGTTCCTACCTTCGGGCGGTGCTCGCCGAGCGCGCCAATGACCCGGCCACCTCGCGGGCCGCGCTGAAGAAGGTCACGGACCTGCTCGACCCGGTTCCCATCGAGTACATCCGCTACCGCACCCAGCTGCTGATGCTCAACGGCCTGGCCCACTACAGCCTGGGTGAGCTGGAAAAGGCCAAGCCCTTCCTCGAGCTGGCTTCACGCCAGCAGCCCGGCAGCCCGCTGGTCAAGCTGCTGGCTCAGGTCGCGCTGAAGGAACCCAACGTCAACCGCGCCATCGAATTGCTGGAGGCCTACGTCAAGGCGCGCCCCGGCGATGGCCAGGCACTGCTGATGCTGGCCTCGGCCCATATGAACCAAGGCCGGCATTCGCGCGCGGTTGCGCTGATGCAGGACGCCCTGAAGGCCAAGGACTCGCCGGAGTACCGCACGGCCCTGGGCCTGTCGTTGCTGCAGAGTGGCAAGTCCACG
Source organism: Roseateles sp. P2_H4 (assembly GCF_056403315.1). NCBI lineage: Bacteria > Pseudomonadati > Pseudomonadota > Betaproteobacteria > Burkholderiales > Sphaerotilaceae > Roseateles > Roseateles sp. P2_H4. The sequence continues at coordinate 175,564 of NZ_JBFUFR010000006.1, forward strand.
CCCGCCGCCGAGGAGCTCGCCAAGGCCTACAAGGCCGATCCCAAGCAGACCTATGCCGGCCTGGCGCTGATCACCCTGTATCTGCGCGAAGACCAGCCGGCCAAGGCGCTGGCGGTGGCCGAGGGCCTGGCCCGCGCCAACCCGAACAACGCGACCGTGCTGATGGTCCAGGCCTATGCCAAGGCCCAGTCCGGCGACTATCCGGGTGGCCGGGCGGGCTACGAGAAGGCGCTCAAGCTGGATCCCAAGCTGATGGAGGCCCGGCTCGGCCTCGTCCGCATCGACACGGTGACCGGCAACTTCGATGCAGCCAACAAGCGGCTGCGCGAAGTGCTGAAGAACGACGAGCGCAACACCAATGTGCTGTTCGAACTGGCCCTGCTGCACGAACGCTGGGGCAAGGACGAGGAGTCGCTGAAATGGCTGGAAAGCGCGGCCGAGGCCAGCAGCGCCCGCGAAACGCGCGCCAACTTCGCACTCGTGGCTTGGCATCTGCACAAGGGCCAGCCGGCCCGCGCCGTCGAGGCAGCCAAGGCCCTGCTGGCCAAACTGCCCGAAGACGTCGAGGCACTGCAGGCCTATGCCGGCGCCCAGGCGGCCAATGGGGACACGGCGGGCGCGAAGACGACGCTGACGAATGCGGCGCGCCGTGCGGCCTTCGATGCGCCTCGCCTGCTGGAGGTCGCTCGTCAGCAGATCAGCATCAAGGACTTCAGCGGCGCCTCCTACAGCCTGGACAAGGCATTGAGCGGCAACCCCGACTTCGTCCCGGCCCAGGCCATGCTGGCCAGTGTCGACCTCGCCCGCGGCGACGCCGCCAAGTCGGAGCAGCGCGCCCGCCAGGTCGTTCAAGCCGCGCCGAAATCGGCCATCGGCTACAACCTGCTCGCCGAGGTCGCGACCTACCGCGGCCAGGCCACGGCCGCCATCGATGCCTTGCGCAAGGCGCATGACATCGAGAAGTCCCAGGCCAGCCTGGCCCGGTTGATGCGCGCGGTGGGCGGCCAGAACGGTCCGAAGGCCGCCATCGAACTCGGGGAGAGCTGGCTCAGGAAAAACCCCAGCGACCTGGCCGTGCGCAACGCCGTGGCCGAGCAGCACCTGCGCCTGCGCGACTTCGCCGCCGCCCGCAAGCAGTACGACGCCATCCTCAAGCAACGCCCCAACCACGCTGAGACCTTGAACAACCTCGCCAATGTGCTGATGGAGTCCAAGGACCCCGGCGCCCTGGACATGGCCGAGCGCGCCTACAAGGTCGACAACCGCAATCCCAAGCTGATGGATACCGCGGGTTGGGCCAACCATCTCGCGGGTAAACCAGAACGCGCCCTGCAGTTGCTGCGCGAGGCGCGCCTGCGTGCTCCCGATGTTCCGGATGTCCGTTATCACCTGGCGGTCGTCCTTGCCCAGGCGGGCCGCAAGGGAGAAGCCCGGGAGGAGCTTGGCGCCGCCTTGAAGGGAAATGCGAACTTCGCCGCAGCGGACGACGCCAGAAAGCTGCTGGCCACCCTCAATTGAGGGGTCAAAACTCACCGCTTCGCTGTCGGTTGTTCTTACAATTTTTATCAAGCCGGTCAAAACGCAATATCAAGTCCTTGAACGGTAAAGAGATTTCAGTGCTGGCATTGAGTTTGCTTTTACCAAATCAGATTTGACCGCCGCTGGCGACAACAAAGGAAAAAACCGATGAAAGCCCTTTCCATCCGCATGACCGCTCTGACGGCGCTCATCGCAGGCCTGGCCTGGAGTGGTGCTGCTCAGGCCTACTGGAACCTTGACCCCAATACGGGTGCCACCGTCGCCACGAGCACGACGTTCGGCGAAAGCGGCAACGCTGCCTACACGGTCAAGATGTCGGGCTTCTATGTCGACAACACGCTGAACGGCTCCAACAAGCTGGCCGGCAACTGGACGGCGGGCACGCTGACCAACTTCGCAGGCAACGGCGAAGGCATGTACTCCGGCTCCGACAACGGCTCGCCCTATCACGCGCTGGACAACAACCAGAACACCGAAGGCGTGCTGCTGACCTTCAGCGCCACCACCGTGCTGTCCAGCATCGGCCTGGGCTTCACCGACAGCACCACCGCGAACGCGGAAGTGGCCTGCAAGAACAACTCCACCAGCGTCATCACCTACGCCGCCGGCACTTGCGGCGCCAACACGACGTCGCAGGGCAAGACGGTCGACGTCTCGCTGTTCCGCTGGACGGGCGGCGCCGCCCCGACGCTGGGCGGCACGGCTGCCGGCTCGATGGCAGGCTGGGAACTCGTCGGCAACTACGGCGACTTCATCAAGGACACGAACGACCCCTACAACGCCGTGAACGCGCAGGGCAAGACGTCCAGCTGGTGGCTGATCACGGCCTACAACAGCGGCTTCACGCAAAGCGCACAGACCGACAACCGCGGCTCGCTGACCAACGGCGACGACTTCTTCAAGCTCTACGCCGCCGCCGGCAGCAAGTGCCTGCAGGCCGTCAACGCCAACGGCGTTTGCGGTGGTTCCAACCAGAACGTCCCCGAGCCGGCTTCGCTGGCCCTGACGGGTGTCGCGCTGGCAGGTGTCTTCGGCCTGCGCCGCCGCCAGGCCAAGCTCGCCGCCTGACCCGAGTCATCTCGACTGAAAGCCGCCTCCGGGCGGCTTTCTGCTTTCTGGAAGCCAACTCGCTGTTCTGTCCCTGGCCGGACAGCCAGGATGCGAACGACCGTGCTAAAACGCGCGGATTCTCATCACGACAACACAGCGACGGGGACAGACCAATGGACCTCAATTTCACCGATGCGGAACTGGCCTTCCGCACCGAGGTGCGCGACTGGGTGCACGCCAACCTGCCGGCCGATATCGCCCACAAGGTGCGCAACGCGCTGCGCCTGAACAAGGACGACCTGCAGCGCTGGGCCAAGATCCTCGGCGCCAAGGGCTGGCATGGCTGGGCCTGGCCCAAGCAGTTCGGTGGCCCGGGCTGGAATGCCGTGCAGCGTCATCTGTTCGAGGAGGAATGCGCCCTCGCCTGCGCACCGCGCATCGTGCCCTTCGGCCCGGTGATGGTGGCGCCGGTCATCATGGCCTTCGGCACGCCGGAGCAGCAGCAGCGCTTCCTGCCCGGCATCATGAGCGGCGAGGTCTGGTGGAGCCAGGGCTACAGCGAACCGGGCTCGGGCTCGGACCTGGCCTCGCTGAAGTGCCGCGCCGAGCGGCAGGGCGACAAATACATCGTCAACGGCCAGAAGACCTGGACGACGCTGGGCCAGTACGGCGACTGGATCTTCTGCCTGGTGCGTACATCCACCGAGGGCAAGCCGCAGACCGGCATTTCATTCCTGCTCATCGACATGAAGACGCCTGGCGTCAGCGTCAAGCCCATCATCATGCTCGACGGCGAGCACGAGGTGAACGAGGTCTGGTTCGACAACGTCGAGGTGCCGGCCGAGAACCTGATCGGCGAAGAGAACAAGGGCTGGACCTATGCCAAGCACCTGCTCTCGCACGAGCGCACCAACATCGCCGACGTGAACCGCGCCAAGCGCGAACTGGAGCGCCTCAAGCGCATCGCCAAGGCCGAAGGGCTGATGGACGACGCACGCTTTCGCGACCAGATCGCGCTGTGCGAGGTCGACGTCGTGGCACTGGAGATGATGGTGCTGCGCGTGCTGTCGGGTGAGCGCACCGGCAAGCAGCCGCTGGACGTTGCGGGCCTGCTGAAGATCCGCGGCAGCGAGCTGCAGCAGCGCTACACCGAACTGATGATGCTGGCCGGCGGCCCGCTCGCCCTGCCCTATGTCCACGAGGCCATGGAAGCCGGCTGGCAGGGCGACCAGTGGCTGGGTGGTGCCTGGATAGGTGGCGCCGACCATGCCATCCCACTGACCGGCAACTACCTCAACGTCCGCAAGACGACGATCTACGGCGGCTCCAACGAAGTGCAACGCAATATCGTCGCGCAGACCGTGCTCGGCTGAGGGAGACAAGACATGGATTTCGATTTCTCTGAAGACCAGCAAGCCCTGCGCGATGCCGTGCGCCGCTTCGTCGACAAGGATTACGCCTTCGAGCGCCGCGTCCAGATCGAGCGCGCCGGTGGCTTCGATCGCGCCGCCTGGGACGGCCTGGCCGGCCTCGGCCTGACCGCGCTGGCCGTGCCCGAGGCCCATGGCGGCCTGGGTTTCGGTGCCGTCGAGGCGATGGTGGTCATGGAAGAGCTGGGCCGCGGCCTCGTCATGGAGCCGGTGGCCCAGGGTGCGCTGATCGCGCCGGCGCTGCTCAGCCATGCGCCGGACGCGCTGCAGGCCGCCTGGCTGCCGCGCATCGCCGGCGGCGAGGCCCTCGTCGTGCTGGCCCACCAGGAGGCCAAGTCGCGCTACCGCCTGAGCCAGGTCGCGACGCGCGCCGTCGACGGCAAGCTGACGGGCGTGAAGAGCCTGGTGCCGGCCGGCGATGTCGCCGACGCCTTCATCGTGCCGGCCCGCGTGGACGGCACTGACGGCATCGCCCTCTACCTGGTGGAGCGCTCGGCGGCCGGCTTACACACGCGGCCCTATTCGATCTACGACGGCTCCCGCGCCGCCGAAGTGCATCTGGACAACACCCCCGGCGAACTCATCGCCGGCCCCGAGCAGGGCCTGGCGCTGCTGGAGCTGGCGGCAGACATCGGCATTGCCGCCCAGGCGGCCGAGGCCGTCGGCGTCATGGAGAAGTACCTGGCGCTGACCGTCGAGTACCTCAACACCCGCAAGCAGTTCGGCGTCGTGATCAGCAGCTTCCAGGCGCTGCGCCACCGCGCGGCCGATGTGAAGATGCAGCTGGAACTGGCCCGCTCGATGAGCTACTACGCCACGCTGCGCCTGGGCGACGCACCCGCCGTGCGCCGCCGCGCGGCATCGCAGGCCAAGGTGCAACTCGGCAACTCGATGCGCTTCGTCGGCCAGCAATGCACGCAGATGCACGGCGGCATCGGCGTCACCGACGAGTATGTCGGCAGCCACTACTTCAAGCGCCTGACGGTCATGGAGATGCAATGGGGCGACACCCTGCATCACCTCGRTGAAGTCAGCGCCCGGATGCAGGACACTGCGGGGGTGTTTGCCTGACCCTGGAGGTCGCCGATGAAGATCCCTGCCATCCTGTTGTTCGCCGGCCTGCTGGCTGGCGCCGCCCACGCCCAGCAGATGAAGCCCGGGCTGTGGGAGTTCAAACAGACGCCCCAGCTCGACCCGGCGCGCCAGGCCCAGATGGCCCAGGCCCAGAAGGCCATGGAGAGCATGCCGCCCGAGCAGCGTCAGATGATCGAGAAGATGATGGCCCAGAAGGGCGTCAACGTCAGCATGTCTGGCGGTGGGATCACCATCAAGACCTGCGTCACCAAGGAGCAGGCCGAGCGCAACATGGCGCCGGTGAATCACCAAGGCAACTGCACGCAGGAGATCAAGCGCAGCGGCAGCACCATCCAGACGCATTTCGTCTGCACCGACCCAGCGTCGGAAGGCGACGCGACGGTCACGCTGCGCGGCAACGAGGGCTTCACCAACGACGTCACCATCCGCCATCAACGCCAGGGCAAGACCGAGACCACCAAGGTCAGCGGCGAAGGCCGCTGGCTGGGCGCCGACTGTGGCGACGTGAAGCCCATGCCCTCCCCCCAGGCCAAGTGAAGCAGAAGCTTTCGCAGATCCTGTTCAGCCAGGGTTTTGGTACACGCCGTCTGTGCGCCGGCCTGGTGTGGCATGGTGAAGTCAGCGTCAACGGCGAGGTCGTCGAGGAACCCGATACCGAGTTCGAGACCGAAGGGCTGCGCTTCACCGTCAACGGGCAGGAGTGGCCCGTCTTCGACAAGGCCCTGGTCCTGCTGAACAAGCCCGCCGGCTATGAGTGCTCGCAGAAGCCCAAGCATCACCCCAGTGTGCTGAGCCTGCTGCCCGCGCCACTGCGCGAGCGCGGCGTGCAGCCCATCGGCCGGCTGGACGAGGACACGACGGGCCTGCTGCTGCTGACCGACGATGGCACGCTGATCCACAAGCTGACCTCGCCCAAGCACCATGTGCCCAAGGTCTATGAGGCGCGCTGCAAGCATCCGCTGACGGCGGCCATGGTCGAGCAGCTGCTGGCCGGCGTGGAGTTGAAAGAGCCCGAAAGCAAGGTGCCTGGCAAGTTCCAGCGCCCTCCCGAGATCAGCAAGGCCGAAGGCGCCGAGATCGTCGACGAGACGCTGCTGCGGCTGACCTTGGTGGAAGGCAAATACCACCAGGTCAAACGCATGGTCGCCGCGGTGGGCAATCGCGTCGAGGCGCTGCACCGGCCGCAGTTCGGCGCGCTGACGCTGTCGGCCGACCTCAAGCCGGGTGAATGGCGCTGGATCGGCAGCCCGGACGAGGTCTGGGGACAATAGGGCCGATGCGAGTTTTCAGAGGTTTCCACCACCCCGGCATCGCCCCCGCCTGCGCGCTCACCATCGGCAACTTCGATGGCGTGCACCGCGGCCACCAGGCCATGCTGGCCCTGCTGCAGTCCGAGGCCCGCCACCGCGGTCTGCCGACCTGCGTGATGACCTTCGAGCCGCATCCACGCGACTTCTTCGCCGCCAAGGCTGGCAAGCCCGAACTCGCCCCTGCGCGCATCGCCAATCTGCGCGACAAGCTGGTTGAACTCGAGCGCTGTGGCGTCGACCAGGTCGTCATCCTGCGCTTCGACGAGGCCCTGGCCTCGCTGCCGGCCCAGGACTTCATCCGCCAGGTGCTGGTCGACGGCCTGGGCGCCCGCTATGTCCTGGTCGGCGACGACTTCCGCTTCGGCGCCAAGCGCCAGGGCGACTACGCGACGCTGGACGCCGCCGGCCAGGCGCGCGGCTTCGACGTCGCCCGCATGATGAGCTACGAGGTGCACGGCCTGCGCGTCAGCAGCTCGGCCGTGCGCGAGGCGCTTGCGGCCGGCGACATGGCCGCCGCCGCCTCGCTGCTGGGCCGGCCCTATGCCATCTCGGGTCATGTCACCCACGGCCGCAAACTGGGTCGCCAGCTCGGCGAGAGCGCCCCCGGCGCCGCCGATGGCTTTCGCACGCTGAACCTGCGCTTCGACCACGACAAGCCGGCTGCCCAGGGCATCTTCGCCGTCCTCGTCCACGGTCTGGCGCCCGAGCCCCTGCCGGGCGTCGCCAGTCTGGGCCGACGGCCCACCGTGGAGGATGCGGGGCGCGTGCTGCTCGAGGTCCACTGCCTGGAATGGCCCCTGGGTGCAGAGGGGGGCTACGGTAAACTCGCCCGCGTGGAACTGCTGCACAAACTTCGCGACGAAGCCAGGTACGACGGGCTGGACGCGCTCACGGCCGCGATTGCCGCCGACACCGAGGCAGCTCGCGCCTTCCTGGCCACCCACGCCGCACAGCGACGCCAGACCACGCGCGACCGAATTTGAAGCGGCTCCCAGCCGCTCTTCGCTCCGCCCTCCCCGACTTCTGAACGCCAGACCCGCCAGACTTTTCGTCTGGCCGCACGCCATGACCACCCCGGACTACCGCTCCACGCTCAACCTGCCCGACACGCCTTTCCCGATGCGCGGCGACCTGCCCAAGCGCGAGCCAGGCTGGGTCAAGGCCTGGGACGAGCAAGGCCTGTACAAGCGCCTGCGCGACGCGCGCTGCGGCGCGCCGAAGTTCGTGCTGCACGACGGCCCGCCCTATGCCAATGGCCAGATCCACATCGGCCACGCCGCCAACAAGATCCTGAAGGACATGATCGTCAAGGCGCGCCAGCTGGCGGGCTTCGACGCGGCCTACATCCCCGGCTGGGACTGCCACGGCCTGCCCATCGAGAACCAGATCGAGAAGACCTTCGGCCGCGGCCTGCCGCGCGACGAGGTGCAGGCCAAGAGCCGCGCTTACGCCACCGAGCAGATCGACGGCCAGCGCCAGGACTTCAAGCGCCTGGGCGTGCTCGGCGAATGGGACAACCCGTACAAGACGATGAACTTCGCCAACGAGGCCGGCGAGATCCGCGTCTTGAAGCGAATGTTCGAGCGCGGCTTCGTCTACCGCGGCCTGAAGCCCGTCTACTGGTGCTTCGATTGCGGCTCGTCGCTGGCCGAGTTCGAGATCGAGTACGCCGACAAGCAGAGCCCGGCCGTCGACGTGGCTTTCCTGAGCGCCGAACCGGAAAAGCTCGCTGCGGCCTTCGGCGTCGCGCCGCTGGCCAAGGAAGCCTTCACCGTCATCTGGACGACCACGCCCTGGACCATCCCGGCCAACCAGGCGCTCAACCTCAACCCCGAGCTGCCCTATGCGCTGGTCGACACGCCCAAGGGCTACTTCGTCGTTGCCGAGGCGCTGGTGGAGAAATGCCTGACGCGCTGGCAACTGGAAGGCAGCGTCGTCGCGACCACGCCGGGCCGCTCGCTGGAACTGCTGAAGTTCAAGCACCCGCTCGCGCACGTCGACCCGGGCTACGACCGCGAAAGCCCGGTCTACCTCGCCGACTACGCGACGGCCGAGGACGGCACCGGCGTCGTCCACTCCGCGCCCGCCTATGGCCTGGACGACTTCCAGTCCTGTGTCGCCCACGGCCTGGCCTTCGACGACATCCTCAACCCCGTGCAGGGCAATGGCGCCTATGCCGCCGACCTGCCGCTGTTCGGCGGCCAGCACATCTGGAAGGCCAACCCCGTCATCGCGCAGGCACTGCTGGACGCCGGCCGCCTGATGGCCCAGAGCAAGCTGACCCACAGCTATCCGCATTGCTGGCGCCACAAGTCACCCGTCATCTACCGCGCCGCGGCCCAGTGGTTCGTTCGCATGGACGAGGGCGACGGCCTGTTCACGACGGCCAAGGCACCCCAGAGCCTGCGCAAGACGGCACTGGCCGCCATCGAGGCGACCAGCTTCTACCCCGAGAACGGCCGCGCCCGCCTGCACGACATGATCGCCGGCCGGCCCGACTGGTGCATCTCGCGCCAGCGCAGCTGGGGCGTGCCCCTGCCCATCTTCCTGCACAAGGACACGGGCGAGGCGCACCCGGACACGCTGGAGTTCATCGAACGTGCCGCCCAGCTGGTCGAGGCCAACGGCATCGAAGCCTGGTCCAAGCTCGACGCCGCCGAGTGGCTGGGCACGGAAGCCGTCCACTACACCAAGGGCCAGGACATCCTGGACGTCTGGTTCGACTCCGGCTCGACCTTCGAGCATGTGCTCAAGGGCAGCCACAAAGGCGCCGGCCACGACAGCGGCCCCGAGGCCGACCTCTACCTCGAAGGCCATGACCAGCACCGCGGCTGGTTCCACTCGTCACTGCTGATCGCCTGCGCCCTCTACGGCCGCGCACCCTACAAGGGGCTGCTGACCCATGGCTTCGTCGTCGACGGCCAGGGCCGCAAGATGAGCAAGTCCATGGGCAATGTGGTCGCGCCGCAGGCCGTGTCGGACAAGTTCGGCGCCGAGATCCTGCGCCTGTGGACGGCCGCGACCGACTACTCCGGCGACCTGGGACTGGACGAAAAGATCCTCGCCCGCGTCGTCGACAGCTACCGCCGCATCCGCAACACGCTGCGCTTCCTGCTCGCCAACGTCAGCGACTTCGATCCCGCCACGGACAGCGTCGCCGCTGAAGACCTGCTGGAAGTGGACCGCTACGCGCTGGCCCGCGCCGCCGAGCTGCAGACGGACATCCTGGCGCACTTCGAGCGCTACGAGTTCCACCCGGTGGTTTCCAAGCTGCAGGTCTACTGCTCCGAAGACCTCGGCGCCTTCTACCTCGACGTGCTGAAGGACCGCCTCTACACGACCGCACCCAAGAGCCTGGCGCGCCGCTCGGCACAGACGGCGCTGTGGCAGATCACGCACGCCATGCTGCGCTGGATGGCGCCCTTCCTGAGCTTCACGGCCGAGGAAGCCTGGGCAGTCTTGGGCAAGGGCGAGAGCATCTTCACCGAGACCTATTGGAACTTCGGTGCCACCGATGCCTCGCTGCTGGCCAAGTGGAATCGCATCCACGAGATCCGCGACGAGGTCAACAAGGCCATCGAGGCGGTGCGCACGACGGGTGCCGTCGGCGCGTCGCTGCAGGCCGAATTGGTGCTCAAGGTCAACGAGCAGGACCAGATGCTGCTGAGCAGCCTGGGCGACGACCTGCGCTTTGTCTTCATCACGTCGGCCGTACGCCTGGCTTCAGCGGGCGAACTGGGCGTCGTCGTCACGCCCAGCAGCCACGCCAAGTGCGAGCGCTGCTGGCACTACCGCGCCGACGTCGGCAGCAATGCCGCCCACCCGACGCTGTGCGGGCGCTGCGACAGCAATCTGCACGGCGCGGGCGAAACCCGCACAGTTGCCTGACCTCGCTTACGGGAAAGCAGGAATATTGGGTTCCACCCCCTCGAAGTGCGCTTCGGGGTGGGTGCGTTCCAGTAGTTCCTCGATCTCGGTGATGCGCGAGCGCGGCACGTCGACGATGAGCAGGTATTGCCCTTCCTCGATCGCCTGCTCGAAGCGTTTCAGGCGCCGGCTCGGCGTCGAACTGCCGATCATGCTGGACGACCAGGTGCCCAGCATGGCGCCCACCGCGGCCAGGCCGATGACGACCGCTGCGGGCGAGGCCGCGCTGATCGCCAGGGCCGCCGCGACGCCGCCCGCCGCACCCAGGCCGGAACCGATCAGCGCCCCGCTCTGTGCGGCCTCGACGAGGTCCGAGGTCTGCAGCACATTGGCGGCATGCAGGCCGTCCATGGACGCGCCCTCGGCGGCGACGAAGTGGATGTGGTGCTCGGTGATGCGGGCGAGCAACAACTCGTCCATCGTGCGCCGGGCGCTGCTCAGGTGGGGCAGCAGCCAGTAGATGCGCTTTCGCATGGTGTCCTCCTGCGAGAAGGGAGAGTTCCTCTTCTACGCCGCTTCTCCTGCGCCTACAAGCCCCGGCCCGGCGGCAAGTTACATTGGCGGCCCTCGCCTCGCGACCCCTATTCCATGCCTTCTCGCTCGTCGTCCTCATCCTCCGGCCTGACCCACTGGCTGCTGATTGCCGCCCTCATCATCCTGGCCGACCAGCTCACCAAGGTGCTCATCCTGCGCACCTTCCAGCTCGGCGACGTGCACCCGGTCACCAGCTTCTTCGACGTGGTGCGGGCCCACAACTTCGGCGCCGCCTTCAGCTTCCTGCATGGCGCCTCGGGCTGGCAGCGCTGGTTCTTCCTCGGCCTGGGCCTCGTCGCTGCCGGCTTCATCATCTGGATGCTGCGCCGCCACGGCCACCAGAAGCTGTTCGCCTGGGCGTTGACGCTGATCCTGGGCGGCGCGCTGGGCAATGTCATCGACCGCGCCATCCACGGCTACGTCGTCGACTTCATCCAGGTCCACGCCGGCGGCTGGTACTTCCCGGCCTTCAACGTGGCCGACAGTGCCATCACCGTCGGGGCCGTGCTGCTGATCCTGGACGAACTGCGCCGCGTACGCCGCGGTTGAGCGCACTAGTTCACGGGGCGCAGATGTGACGAGCGGTGACAATCGCGCGCCTTCTCGCCGCCACCGATGCTCCTCGACTTCGCCAGCCTGAGCCACTACGACTGGCTCGACGTTCCCCTGTGGGTCTTCGACCCCGAACAACAGCGCAACCTCTGGGCCAATGCCGCGGCCCTGCGCTTCTGGCATGCCGACAGCGCCGAGGAGTTCCTGTCGCGTGACTTCTCCGAACATGGCGACGCCGTGCGCGAGCGCCTGGCCGTCACGGCAGCCGACCATGCCCAGGGCAAGATCGTCCGCGAGCAATGGACCCTCTATCCCAAGGGCGAGCCGACGACGGTGATGCTGGTCTCGCGCGGCATGCGCACGCCAGAGCGCCGCCAGGTCATGCTGTTCGCGGCCGACTCCCTCGGTGGTGGCGCCGACCTGTCCATGCTGCGCGGCGTCGAAGCCCTGCAGCACACCTCGGTGCGCATTGCCGTGTTCGGCCTGGTGAACCAGCATCAGGGTGAATTGCTGATGCGCAACCCGGCCGCAGCCCTGACCTTCGGCGACACACCGCCTGGCCCCGGCCAGAGCGAGTTCACCCGGCTGTTCGCCCACACCGGCGACGCCGCCAGCATCCTCGGCCGCGTGCAGCGCGGCGAGAACTGCCGCCAGGACGTCGAACTGCTGACCCTGGCCGGCCTGTGCTGGCATGCGCTGGACGCGCGGCCCATGCGCGACCCCGTCACCGGCGACACCGTCATGCTCTTCAATGCGCGTGACATCGCCGACCTCAAAGCCAGCCAGGTGGCCCTGGTCGCCGCGCGCGAGGCCGCCGAGACAGCCAGCCAGGCCAAGAGCAGCTTCCTGGCCAATATGAGCCACGAGATTCGCACGCCCATGAACGGCGTGCTCGGCCTGACCGAACTCGTGCTGCAGACGACCGAGCTCGACGAGCGCCAGCGCCGCTTCATCGGCATGGCCCACCAGTCCGCCAAGGGCTTGATGACCATCATCAACGACCTGCTGGACGTGGCCAAGATCGAGGCCGGCCGCATCGTCATCGACGAGCAGCCCTTCAGCCTGCACGACTGCCTCGGCGAGTCACTTCAACCGCTGCTGCTGCAGGCCCATGACAAGGGCATCCAGCTGCATGCGCGCGTGCAGCCCGGCGTGCCGTCGTGGCTGGTGGGCGACGCGCTGCGGCTGCGCCAGGTGCTGATCAACCTGATCGGCAATGCCCTCAAGTTCACCGAACGTGGCGAGGTCCGCATCGAGATCGCGATGGCTGACGCGCACGAGAGCGACGGCCCCGACCGCCTGCGCCTGCGCGTGGCCGTCACCGACACCGGCATCGGCATGACGCGCGACCAGATCGGCCAGATCTTCGATCCCTTCACGCAGGCGGACGGCAGCATCACGCGCCGTTACGGCGGCACCGGCCTGGGCCTGACCATCGTGCAGCGCCTGGTCAGCCTGATGGACGGCGAGATCACCGTGGAGAGCGAGCCCGGCGTCGGCTCCAGCTTCAGCTTCGAACTGCAGCTCGGCCGCGTGCCGGCCTGAAGACTTCAGGGCAGCAGCACGGCGCTGCCCAGCAGTTGGCGGGCTTCCAGGTCGCGATGCGACTGGGCCGCGTCGGCCAAGGCATAGCGCTTGTCGATGCGGATCTTGACCTTGCCGCTCGCCACCATCTCGAACAGCTCGTCCCCCATGGCCTGGGTGGCCTCGCGCGTGGCGATGTGCGTGAACAGCGTCGGCCGCGTCACATACAGCGAGCCCTTGGCCGCCAGCGTGCCGACGCTGAACGGAGGCACCGGGCCGGAGGCGCCGCCGAAGCTGGCCAGCAGACCGAAGGGCGCCAGGCTGTTCAGCGAGCCTTCCCAGGTGTCGGCGCCGACCGAGTCGTAGACGACCTTGACGCCGCGCCCGCCGGTGATCTCGCGCACCTTGGCAGCGAAGTCCGTGTCACGGCGGTAGTTGATGGCGTGCGTCGCACCGTTGTCGAGGGCAAGCTGGCATTTTTCGTCGCTGCCCGCGGTGGCTATGAGCTGCAGGCCCAGCGCGCGGGCCCATTGGCAGGCGATCAAGCCGACGCCGCCGGCCGCCGCGTGGAAGAGCACGAAGTCGCCAGCCTGCAGCCCGCCCTGAGGCAGGGTCTTGCGCAGCAGGTATTGCACCGTCAGGCCCTTGAGCATCATGGCCGCGCCGGTCTCGAAGGAGATCGCGTCGGGTAGCCTGAGCACGCATTTGGCGGGCATCACACGGGCCGTTGCATAGGCGCCGGGCGGGTTGCTCGCATAGGCAGCACGGTCGCCCGGCTTCAGATGGGTGACGCCCTCACCCACCGCCTCGACAACGCCCGCGCCTTCCATGCCCAGGCGGGCCGGCAGTGGCAAGGCGTAACTGCCGTTGCGGTGATAGACGTCGATGTAGTTGAGGCCGCAGGCCTGGTGGCGGATGCGGATCTCGCCAGGCCCGGGCGCGCCGACCTCCACGTCCACCAGCTTCAGCTGCTCCGGGCCTCCCGGAGCCTCGATGACGATGGCCTTTTCACTCATGCGACGTCTCCTGTTGCGAGGTCGGCTATCGTGCCAGCCCTTTGCATCTCTCGCCGTCGTTGATGAAACTGACCCCACGCCTCGCTGTGCTGCTGACGCTGCCGCCCCTGCTGTGGGCCGGCAATGCCGTCGTCGGCCGCCTGGTGCGCAACGACATCCCGCCGATGGCGCTGAACGCGCTGCGCTGGCTGATCGCCTTCCTGCTGCTGGCACCGCTGGCCCGCCGTCTGCTCGCCGACCCGAGTGAGGCCCTGAAGCGCTGGCGCGGCCTGGCCTGGCTGGGCTTCCTGGGCATGGGTTGCTACAACTCGCTGCAATACCTCGCCCTGCACACCTCATCGCCGCTGAACGTCACGCTGATCACCGCCAGCATGCCGGTCTGGATGCTGGGTGTAGGCGCCATCTTCTACGGCGTGAAGCCGACCCACCGCCAGCTTGGCGGTGCGGCCCTGTCCCTGGTCGGCGTGGCCGTCGTCATCGCGCGCGGCGACCCCGCCGCCTTGTTGGCCGTGCATTTCGTGCCCGGCGACCTGCTGATGCTGGTGGCCCTCTTCACCTGGGCCATCTACTCCTGGATGCTGGCCCGGCCCGCGCCCGGCCTGAGAGCTGGCGAGCGGCCGGACTGGAACTGGGCCGAGTCGCTGATGTCGCAGCTGATGTTCGGCGTCGTGTTCTCGGGCGTGGCAGCCGGCGTGGAGCAGGCCGTCGCGCCGGCGCCCATCCACTGGAGCCCCGCTCTCGTCGCCGTGCTGGCCTATGTCGCCATCTGTCCGTCGCTGATCGCCTACCGCTGCTGGGGCCTGGGCGTGGCCGAGGCGGGGCCGGCCCTGGCCAGCTTCTTCGTCAACCTGACGCCGGTGTTCGCCGCCGTCATCTCGGCGGCCCTGCTGGGTGTCGCGCCCGCCTGGTACCACGGCCTGGCTTTCCTGCTGATCGCCGCTGGCATCGTCGTCTCCTCGCGCTGATGCAGATTCTGTACGCCGGCGATCGCCTCGTCGTCATCGACAAGCCGGCCGGCCTGCTCAGCGTGCCGGGCCGCATCGAGCCGGACTGTGCAAGTGCGCGTGTGCAGGCCCTGTACCCCGACGCCCTCATCGTGCATCGGCTCGACCAGGCCACCTCGGGGCTGCTGCTGTTCGCACGCGGCCTCGATGCCCAGCGCGATCTCAGCGCCGACTTCGCCGAGCGCCGCATCGGCAAGCTCTATGTCGCCGTCGTCGCCGGCCGTCTCGAGGGCGAAGGACTCATCGACCTGCCGGTCGGTGCGGACTGGCCCAACCGGCCGCGCCAACGGGTCGACCACCAACACGGCAAGCCCTCACAGACGCGCTGGCACGCCCTCGCCCATGAAGGTGACCAGACGCGCGTCGCGCTGGAACCGCTGACCGGCCGCACCCATCAACTTCGCGTCCACCTCGCCGCCATCGGTCACGCCATCCTCGGTGACACGCTGTATGCCGAGCCCGACCGCGCCGCCGCCAGCCCTCGCCTGCTGCTGCACGCCAGTGAACTGCGAATCGGCGACCATCACTTCACCTGCCCACCGGAGTTCTGAGCCATGCATCTCTACATCGTCACCGGCAGCTCACGCGGCCTGGGCGCCGCCCTGGTCCAGCAACTCACGCAGGCCGACCACACCGTCATCGGCATCGCGCGCAAGATCAACCCTGCGCTGCAGGCCGAGCAGTGGACGCTTGATCTCGCCGAACCGAGGGTCGCCGCCGACCGCCTCCAAACCTGGCTGCGCGCCCACACCGGCTGGCAGAGCGCCACGCTGATCAACAACGCAGCCCTGCTCAGCGAGCCCGGCTCGCTCGCCGCGACGGACCTCTCGGAGCTGTCCGCCGCGCTGCGCGTGGGGCTGGAGGCRCCCACGCTGCTGAACCGCGTCTTCCTGGCGGAAACGGCCGGCCTGCCCCAGCGCCGCATCCTCAACATCTCCTCCGGCCTGGGCCGGCGCGCCATGGCGGGCAGCGCGGCCTATTGCGCCATCAAGGCCGGGCTGGACCACCTTAGCCGCGCTTTGGCACTGGAAGAGCCGGATGTCGGTGTCGTCTCGCTGGCACCCGGCGTCATCGACACCGACATGCAGGTCCAGTTGCGCGGCGCCGATCCCGGCCGCTTCCCTGAGCAGACGCGCTTCCAGGGCTTGAAGGACGACGGGCAGTTGCAGACGGCGACCGCCACGGCAGAAGCGATAGTTCGGTTTCTCATGCGGCCAGACTTCGGAAAAACCGTCGTATCAGACATCCGAGACGCTTGAAAATCCTGATCCGAGCCCCACAACCAGAGGCTCGTTCCCCATCTTCTGGAGACTCGCTTGAACCGCATCTTTGCAGTGACCCTCGCCACCCTGCTGGCTGTCACGCTGCCCGCCCATGACGCCGAGGCCAAGCGCCTGTCTGGCGGCGGCATGAAGCGCAGCGTGCCCACCCAGACCGCGCCACAAACGCCACCCGCGCAGCAACCGGCGCCGCAGCAGGCCGCCCCCAACAAACAGGCCGCCGCGACACCCACGCCCCCCGCCGTGGCGCCCAAGCGTTCCTGGCTCGGCCCCATCGCCGGCCTGGCGGCCGGCCTGGGCCTGGCCGCGCTGGCCAGCCACTTCGGTTTCGGCGGCGAGCTGGCCAGCATCATGACCATGGTGTTGCTGGGCCTGGTGGCGGTCTTCGTCATCCGCTTCCTGGTGCGCCGCTTCGCGTCACCCAAGCCGCAACTCGCCGGCGCAAACGGCGCCAGCTTCCGGGAAGCTGAGCCCGCCTGGAATGCCGCGCCCGCAGCGGCCGCCGGCTCCGTGGCCGCTGTGCCAGCAGACTTCGACACGGCCGGCTTCGAGCCGCTCGCCAAGCAGGTCTTCATCCGCCTGCAGGCCGCCAACGATGCCGGCGACCAAGCCGACCTGCGCCGCTTCACGACGCCGCAGATGTACGCCAGCATCCAGAGCGAACTGCTGGAACGCGGCAGCCAGACGCAGCGCACCGAGGTGCTCAAGCTCGACGCCCGCGTCGTCGACGTCGCGACCGAAGAGGGCCAGCAGATCGTCTCCGTGCGCTTCTCGGGGCTCGTGCGCGAAAAGAGCGAGCAGGCCGCAGAGGATTTCGACGAGATCTGGCATCTGGTCAAGTCCGGCGAGGGCTGGCTGATCGCCGGCATCCAGCAGACGGCATGACCCGCGTCACAGCGGGTTAGACCCGAGATCAACCGGATCGAGAATGGGCGCTTCGAGCGCCCATTCCTTTTGAGCCCCCCATGAATCGCCTGCGTCTTTCCCTCTGCGCCTTCGGCACGGCCCTGCTGGCCGCCTGCGCAACGTCGCCCACTTCCGCGCCCGTCTCGACAGCGGTCGTGGCTCCCAATGCCAACCTGGTCGTGCAGGGCATCCCGGCGGTGCCCCAGAGCTTGGCCGACGCCATCGGCCGCTACAACGACTTCCGCGGCCACGCCTTCTCCGACTGGCATCCGACCCAGCGCGAGATGCTCGTCAGCCACCGCAAGGCCGGCGCCAACACCGCGCAGATCTTCCGCGTGACGTCGCCGCTGACCGATGGCGAGCAACTGACCGACGGCGTCGACCCGGTCGTGCGTGCCACCTACGAGCCGCGCACCGGCCAGTACATCGTCTTCGAGCGCGCCACCGGCGGCAACGAGGTCGCCCAGATCTACCGCCTGCCGCTGAACCAGGCGGGCGCCCAACCGGTGCTGCTGACCAGCCCCGACGAGCGCCACGCGATCAACGCCTGGCTGCGCAAGAGCGGCCAGCTGATCTACTCCTCCGTCCCCATCGACCGTACGGCCCAGGGCGGCACGCGCACCAAGATCACGACGACGCTGTGGCTGATGGACCCCGCCAAGCCCGAAGGCCGCCGCAAGCTGGCCGAGCTGGACGGCGGCGGTTGGGCCGCAAGCCGCCCCTCACCCGACGAGCGCCTGATCTCGCTGACGCGCTATCTGTCGGCCAATGAATCGCAGATCTGGATGCTGGACCTGGACAGCGGCGTGGCCAAGCAAGTCGCGCCGGCCACGGGCAGCCAGGAGGCCAAGGCCACCTACTCGCCTGCCGGCTGGGCGGCGGACGGCCGCTCGCTGTGGATCGCCAGCGACCGCGCCGGCGAGTTCCGCGAGCTGATGAAGCTGGATCTGGCCAACGGCCGCATCGACCGCGTCAGCGGCCACATCCCCTGGGACGTCAGCGGCGTCACGCTGACGGAGGACCGCAGCAAGCTGGCCGCCCAGTTCAATGTGGATGGCCGAGACGAACTGCATTTCTTCGACGCCGCCACGGCCAAGGAAGTGGCGGCTCCCGCTGCTCTGCCCACCGGCAATGTCGGCAGCGCCTCCT
The DNA here is from genome assembly GCF_056403315.1 of Roseateles sp. P2_H4. Classification (NCBI taxonomy): domain Bacteria; kingdom Pseudomonadati; phylum Pseudomonadota; class Betaproteobacteria; order Burkholderiales; family Sphaerotilaceae; genus Roseateles; species Roseateles sp. P2_H4. Next base: position 193,880 of record NZ_JBFUFR010000006.1, read on the forward strand.
ACCACCATGGCCGCGGCGAGTTGGCCTTTTCGATCAGCAATGCCCAGGGCCCCAGCCAGATCTATTCGCTCGGCACGGACGGCAAGGTCCAGCAGTGGACGCGCGCCGCCAGCAACCTCGACACCTCGGGCTTCAGCGAACAGAAGATCGTGCGCTGGAAGAGCTTTGACGGCACGGCGATCTCGGGCCTGCTCACCGCCCCGCCCAAGAAGTTCAGCGGCAAGCGCCCGGTGCTGATCTCCATCCACGGCGGTCCCGAGTCCCAGGCCAGCTTCGGCTTCCTGGGCCGCAACGCCTACTACGTGCAGGAGCTGGGCATGGCGCTGATTCAGCCCAATGTGCGCGGCTCCAGCGGCTACGGCAAGAGCTTCCTGGCGATGGACAACGGCTTCAAGCGCGAGGACTCGGTCAAGGACATCGGCGCCCTGCTCGACTGGATCGCGACCCAGCCCGACCTCGACGCCTCACGCGTGCTGGTCACCGGCGGCAGCTATGGCGGCTATATGACGCTGGCCGTGTCGACCAACTACGCCGACCGCATCGCCGGCTCCATCGACGTCGTCGGCATCTCGCACTTCGTGACCTTCCTGAACAACACCGAGAGCTACCGCCGCGACCTGCGCCGCGTCGAATACGGTGACGAGCGCGACCCGGCGATGAAGGCGCATCTGGAGAAGATCTCGCCACTGACCAATGCGGGCAAGATCAAGAAGCCCCTCTTCGTCATCCAGGGCAAGAACGACCCGCGCGTGCCCTACACCGAGGCCGAACAGATCGTCGCGACGGTGCGCCAGGGCGGCACGCCTGTCTGGTATCTGCGCGCCGACAACGAGGGCCATGGTTTCCAGAAGAAGGACAACCAGGACTTCCAGTTCTACGCCACGGTGCTGTTCATGCAGCAGACGGTGCTGAAGTAGGCCGGCCGTAAGCCACCGCTGCGGGCCAGCTACCCGGTGTGGGCAGCTGGCCTTGGTGGCGCCAGAGCCGCGCCGTGATCCAGCCACCGTGCCCCACGGCCAGAGCGCAAGGCGGCTGCCAGATCTCAGCGCGCGCCAGCAGCCTGCCCAGCGACTCGCCCGTGTCGAAGTCGAAGCCACTGAAGTCCGTCATCCAGCGATCGAACTCGGCGGGCGCGATGGCGGTCCAGGGCTTCCCGTCCCAGCCACCAAAGTCCATTTCGGCCAACGCGGCATCGACCCGCCAGCGAAAGCCCCAGCGCTTCAACCAGCGGCCCACATCTGCGGCGCGCGCCAGCGGCGACGTGACGACCTCGCGCGGGAGCCCGTGGCGGCGGGCATGGGCGCGAATGCGGTGGGCCAGGCGCTTGGCCTTGCGACGGTCCACGGCAAGGTCGGTGCGCCCGCCGATGCAACGCCCTTCGGCGCCGCGCGGCTTGGGGTGACGCCAGATCGTGAAAGCGGGCATCAGAAAGACGCCGTGAAGGCCAGCAGGACCGCGATCTCGGCGAGTTGTTCGGTGGCGCCCAGGCCGTCTCCGGTGTAACCACCAAGGCGGCGACGCAGCCACTCGCGCATCAGCAGCGCGACGACCGCGGCAGCGGCGACCGCGGCCAACAGGCGCGAAGGCGCAACACCCGCTGCTGCCAATGCCAGGCCCAGCAGCCCGCACCAGCCCAGCGCGATGCCGAAGTTGCGCGGTGCAACGGCCAAGGCCAGAGGCTTGGCCTTGGCATGCTCGGCATCACCGCCATACGGCAGGCTGACCATGACGCCCACGGCGGCCGCTCGCGCCAGGCCATGGCTGGCCAGCAGGGCTGCAACGGCGCCCATCAGCGGCCGCTGCGCCAGCACGGCCAGCAGCGCGGCGCGCAGCAGCAGCGACAAACCCAGCGCCAGCGCGCCATAGCTGCCGATGCGCGAGTCCTTCATGATGGTCAGCGCCTTGTCGCGGCTGACCACGCCACCCAGCGCGTCGAAGGTATCGGCCAGGCCGTCTTCGTGGAAGCCGCCGGTCAGCACGACCGTTGCCGTCAAGGCCAGCACCGCGGCGACCCAGGCCGGCCACAGTTGAGTCGCCCCCGCGAGTACCGTCGCGCCAACGGTGCCGACGAGCACACCCACCAGCGGAAAGTGGCGCACGCAGTCGTTCAGCCAGGCCGGCTCGAAGCGCTCCAGCCGCACCGGCAAGCGCGTCAGGAACTGCAGCGCGACGAGGAAGAGCCGCATGGCGATCAGTCCTTGTTGCTGACCCCGGCGCTCTCAAAACTGGCCATGTCAGCCAGCAGCGCGCAGGCAGCCGTCAGCAGCGGCCAGGCCAGGGCCGCGCCGCTGCCCTCGCCCAGGCGCAGGTCCAGGTCGAGCAGCGGGCGCACGCCCAGCTGCTGCAACCAGCGCGCATGCGGCCCCTCGGCCGAGCGGTGGGCGAACACGCAGGCGGCCAGCACGCCCGGACACAAGGCATCGGCCAGCGCGACGGCGGCCGTCGTGATGAAGCCGTCGACGAGGACGACGCGGCGTTGCGACGCGGCAGCGATGACGCTGCCGGCCATCGTCAGGATCTCGAAGCCGCCAAGCGCCTCTGCAAGCTGCAGCGGGGTCTGCGCGTCGGCGTTGACGGCCAGCGCCTCGCCCAGCACGCCCAGCTTGCGCGCCAGGCCCGCGTCGTCCAGCCCCGTGCCGCGGCCGACGCAGTCGGCCAGCGGCAGGCCGGTCAGGCGCTGCATCAAGAGGCTGGCCGATGAGGTGTTGCCTATGCCCATCTCGCCGAGCAAAAGCGCATTGCCGGGCAGGCGCTCGACCAGGGCCATGCCGTTGCGCAGCGCCAGCTCGGCTTGCGCTGCCGACATCGCCGGGCCGACGCTGGCGTCGGCCGTGCCGGCGGCGATGCGCAGGTCGACGGCGCCGTTGGCGAGCGGCGCATCGACGCCGCAATCGGCGATCGTCAGCGCCAGGCCCTGCTGGCGCGCGAGCACTGAAACGGCCGCGCCGCCGGCCAGCATGTTGGCGACCATCTGCGGCGTCACCTCGCGCGGGTAGGCCGACACGCCGCGGCACGAAAGGCCATGGTCGGCAGCGTAGACGACRAGTTGAGGTTGCGAAAGAGCGGGCTTGTCCACACCCTGGATCAAGGCAAGCTGCAGCGCCAGCGCCTCGACGCGGCCGAGCGCACCCAGGGGCTTGGTCTTATGGTCAATGGCGTGCTGCACGCGCACGGCTAGGCAGGGCTCGGCCAGTGCCGGCAGTTCAGGAAATTTCATGGGGTTCCGAGGTCGGCGTTCAGCCGACGAGGTTGGCCAGGGTCAGCAGCGCCAGCAGCAGCATCCACAGCACGACGGAACGCCAGACGAGGCCGACGACGCTTTGCAGATGGCCGAGCTGGGGCGGCGCGCCGGCCGTCGAACCGGCGGCGCCGGTGAATTCGGGCTCGGAACCGGCATCGAAGGTCTTGCTGCGGTCCGGCGTGACGCCAGGTGCCGCCGCGCCGCCGAGTTGCAGTCCAACGGCGCCAGCGGCTGACGCGAGGATGATGCCCTCGTTGGAATGCAGCCAGAGGCTGGCATCGCGCCGCCAGCCGTTCACGGCTTCCTCGAAGTTGCCGACGATGGCAAAGCCGGTCGCCGTCATGCGGGCCGGCACATGGTCGATGAGACCGAAAGCCTGGCGCGACAGCGCCAGCAGGCGCGGATTGGTCGGCGCGTCCAGCGTGCGGCTCTTGAAGGCCCAGTAGCGGCCGGCGAACTCGGCCATGCGATAGAGCACGGCGCCGGCTGGGCCGAGACCAATGGTCGAGCAGACGATGAACCAGAAGAACACGCCAAAGACGTGGCGGTGCGCGGCGAGCAGGGAATGCTCGATGACGTGGCGGATCAGCTCGGTGCGGGGCAACTCGCTGGCGTCCAGGTGGCGCCACTCGGCCAGCAACTGGCGTGCGGTCGCGTCGTCGCCACGCTCGAGGGCGTCGCGGATGTCGGTGTAGTAGTGGCTGAACTGCCGGAAGCCCAGCGTCAGGTAGAGGATGAGGACATCCAGCCCCAGGGCCAGCAGCACGCTGAAATGGCGCAGCGCCCAGTAGATCAGCGCAACGGCCAGGCCGGGCACCAGCACCGTGATGGCCCAGACGATGGCGGCATGGTGCTCGTCGCCGGCGTCGAAGTTGCGGCCCGTCCAGCGCACCCAGCCGATGACGGACTGGTGCACGCGGTTCCCATGCCTCAAGGGCTTGAGTTGCTCACACAACAGGGCCAGCAGCACCGCGAAGAAATTCATGGGCCGGGATGATAGTGGCGCGCTCAGCCGCCGCTGAGCAGACGGTAGAAGTTGCGCAACATTGCGGCGGTCGCCCCCCAGATGAAGTACTCACGTTCCTCGCCCTGCCAGGGCATGGAAAGGAAGCGCCTCTCAGCCCCCGCGAACTCGAAACGGTGGTGACGGTGATGGGCGGGGTTCATCAGGAAGGCCAGCGGCACCTCGAAGGCTTCAGCCACCTCGAAGTCATCGAGCGTGAGCGTGAAACCGGGCTCGACGAGGCCGACCACGGGCGTCACCTGGAAGGCCGTCACCGTCGAATAGACGGGCAACTGGCCGATGATCTCGATGTGCTGGCGGGACAGCCCGATCTCTTCCTCGGTCTCGCGCAGCGCCGTCGCGACCGGGCCATCGTCCTCGGGCTCGACGCGGCCGCCGGGGAAGCTGATCTGGCCGGCGTGATCGCGCAGGTGGTCGGTGCGGCGCGTCAGCAGCAGGTTCAGGCCGGCCTCGCGCTGCACCAGGGGCACCAGCACCGCGGCGCCGGCGGGTTCGCGATTGGCAAACAGACCACCATCGCCGGAGAACTCGGGCGTCCAGGCCGCCACGTCCGCCAGGCGGGCCCGGATGGCTGAGGCCGTCAGCGCCAGGTCGGGCACCGCCGGGAGATGGTCGTCAATGCTCGTGACGGGGACGAGCTGAGGCTGGGTGATGGCGGGGCGGGTCATGCTGAAAAAACAAAAGCCGCCTAGAGCGTAGCTCCCGGCGGCTTTGGCGGTGAGGAACCGGCTGATTAAGCCAGCTTTTCCTTGATACGCGCCGACTTGCCCGAACGCTGACGGAGGTAGTACAGCTTGGCGCGGCGGACATCGCCGCGGCGCTTGACTTCGATCGTCGCGATCAGCGGGCTGTACAGCTGGAACGTACGCTCGACGCCTTCGCCGCTGGAGATCTTGCGGACGATGAAGCTGCTGTTCAGGCCGCGGTTGCGCTTGGCAATCACGACGCCTTCGTAGGCCTGCACGCGCTTGCGGGTGCCTTCAACGACGTTGACGCTGACGATCACGGTGTCGCCGGGGGCGAAGGCCGGGATGGTCTTGTTCAGGCGAGCAATTTCTTCTTGCTCAAGGGTTTGGATCAGGTTCATCTGTACTCCTGGGATCTTGGCGGTGTCGCTATTTATCGGGATGTTTGCAGCTGGAACGCTTTTGAACGTTCAAGCCACTCGACCCGCCAGAGGATCGGACAGCCCGCAAGTATAGCGCGAGGATACGGGTTTTGCCTAGAGCTTGGCCAGGAAGGCCTCATCGGCCTTGCTGAGGCGGCCGGCGGCACGCGCGGCGGCGATCAGGTCGGGCCGACGTGCCGCGGTCAGCGCCAGAGAGCGCTCACGGCGCCAGCGCCGGATGTCGGCATGGTGGCCGGACAGCAGCACCGGCGGCACCTCGCGGCCATCGGCCAGCACTTCGGGCCGGCTGTAGTGCGGGCAGTCCAGCAGGCCGTCGGAGAAGCTGTCCTGCTCGTGGGACTTGGCGTCGCCGAGCACGCCTTCCTGCAATCGCGCGACGGCGTCCAGCAGAGCGATGGCCGGCAGCTCGCCACCAGACAGCACGAAGTCACCGAGGCTGAGTTCCAGCGTCACATGGCGATCCAGCACGCGCTGATCGATCCCCTCGTAGCGACCGCACAGCAGGATCGCACCCGAACCAGCGGCCAGTTCCTGCACGCCGGCCTGGGCGATGCGGGTGCCGGTCGGCGTGAAATGGATGACGGCCGGCGCCGCCTCGCCGCGGTCCGCCTTGACCGCCGCCAGGGCCTTTTCCAGCGGCTCGGCCAGCATGACCATGCCCGGACCGCCGCCATAGGTGCGATCGTCGACGCGGCGGTAGTTGTCGTCGGTGAAATCGCGCAGCGGCCACAGGCGTACATCGACCTGGCGGCTTTCGAAGGCGCGCCGCGTGACGCCATGTGTCAGATGCGGCGCGAACAGCTCCGGGAAGATCGTCAGGACGTCGAAGCGCATGGCAAGAAGGTGTGGATGGGTCAGGCGTGCTCGAGCAGACCGCTCAGAGGTTGTCCATCTAGGCGCAAAGCACAGCCGTAGCTTGCGCTACGGCGAGCATTTGCAACGACGAGGGGCGGCCTCTGTGCGGGATGAGCGGGCATGCCGGACTCATTCGCACCTTCTTCTAGAAGTCGAGGCCCCAGTCGACCGTGATCCGCTTCGCTTCGAGGTTCACGTCGTCGATGAAYTTGCCGACGAAGGGAATCAGTCGCTCCTGGTCGGGCTTGGCGGGCTCCTCCACCCCCGGCGGCAGGATGCGCAACACGGCGTGCGGGCCGGTGTCGATGAGACCGATGACGCGGCCCAAGGCTTGGGACTCGCGGTTGACGACGTCCAGGCCGATCAGGTCCACCCAGTAGTACTCGCCGTCGGGCGTGCGCGGGAATTCGCTGCGGGGGATGTGGATCTCGTGGCCGCGCAGCGCCTCTGCGGCATTGCGGTCATCCACACCTTCGGCCGTGGCGACAATGCCTTCGCCCTGCTCCCGCACCGATTTCACGGCCAGAATCAGTTGGGCGGCCTTCGGACCGGTCGACTTCAGGTACCAGCGCTTGGCGCTGAACAGCGCACCGGCGTCCGCCGAATAAGCCTGCACCTTGAGGCCACCCTTGATGCCCCAGGCATCGAGGATCTTGCCCACCGGCAGAAGATCTTCGGGCCAGGAAGCAAAAGACGGCGCCGAAGCGCCGTCTTGCTGAGGCTTGTTGCCTGCCACGCGTTTAGGCGGCGACAGCAGCCGTCTTGGCGTCACCGACCAGGCGAGCCACCGTGGGCGACAGCTGGGCGCCGACACCGATCCAGTAGCTCACGCGGTCTTGCTCGACGCGCAGCTTCTCGGCGGAGCCGGAAGCGACGGGGTTGTAGAAGCCGACGCGCTCGATGAAGCGGCCGTCACGACGTTGGCGGCTGTTGGCGACGACGATGTTGTAGAAGGGGCGCTTCTTGGAGCCGCCGCGGGCCAGACGAATCACAACCATGATGTTTCCTAAAAATTGGGTGACCACCGCACGAGGAGACACTCAAGTAGCGACAAGTCGAATGGCAGGAACCCCTGCCGGGGGAGGCTCTGTAGATACGCCGCAGCCATCTGCGACCAGTGCCGAAAACCGAGCATTATAAACTCGATCAGAACCTTCTTGAGCAGTCTCCAAAACCGACAAATGTCACAGCCCGCCTCCCCCGCCCTGCCCCTGACCATCCGCCCCAGCACCGACGCCGATCTGCCAGCCATCCAGGCCATCTATGCGCGGGCCGTTCTGGAAGGCACCGGCACCTTCGAAACCGAGGTGCCCGGCGTCGACGAGATGGGCCGCCGCCGCGCCGAGGTGCTGAGCCGCAATCTGCCCTGGCTGGTGGCCGAGCGTGGCGGTGAAGTGCTGGGCTACGCCTACGCCAACTACTTCCGCCCTCGTCTGGCCTATCGCTTCTGCGTCGAGGATTCCATCTACCTGTCTCCTGCCGCCCAGGGCCAGGGCGTCGGCCGCCTGCTGCTGGCCGAGTTGATGGCCCGCTGCGAGGCGGCCGGCGCGCGCCAGATGCTCGCCGTCATCGGCGACGCGGCCAATGCGGGCTCGGTCGGCGTGCACAAGGCGCTGGGCTTCGAGCACACCGGCGTACTCAAGAGCGCAGGCTGGAAGTTCGGCCGCTGGCTGGACGTCGTGCTGATGCAACGCACCCTGGGGCTGGGCGACAGCGCAGCCGCCGAATGATCAGCGCGACCAAGCACAAGGCGGTCGCGACCTGGCTGGCCTTGCTCGTCGGTGTCTTCGGGCTGCACCGCTTCTATCTGCACGGCCTCAAGGACCGCTGGGCCTGGCTCTTCCCGCTGCCGACCCTGCTGGGCCTGGCGGGCGTGCAGCGCATGGACCATCTCGGCCAGGACGACCGACTGGCCTGGGTGCTGATTCCCTTGCTCGGCCTCAGCCTCGTTGCCGCCCTGCTCGGCGGCATCGTCTACGGCCTGATGCCGGATGAACGCTGGAACGAGCGCTTCAACGCCGGCCGAGCCGCCAGCACGGGGGGCTGGGCGGCCGTCATCGGCGTCGTGTTCTGTCTGCTGTTCGGTGGCACGGCGCTGATGGCGACCATCGCCTTCAGCGCCCAGCGCTATTTCGAGTCGCAGTCCGGTCAGTAGAGGATGAAACTGATCCAGTAGCAGACGCCGGCCATCAGCGCCGCGGCCGGGATCGTGAAGATCCATGCCCAGACGATGCTGCCGGCCACGCCCCAGCGCACCGCCGAGGGGCGCTGCACCGAGCCCACGCCGACGATGGCGCCGGTGATGGTGTGGGTGGTAGACACCGGGATGCCCAGGGCCGTGGCCAGGAAGAGCGTGATCGCCCCGCCGGTTTCGGCGCAGAAGCCGCCCACCGGCTTGAGCTTGGTGATGCGCTGACCCATGGTCTGGACGATGCGCCAACCGCCGAACATCGTGCCCAGGCCGATGGCGATATAGCAGGCCACGATGACCCAATTGGGCGGCGCCTTGTCGCCGACGCTGACCATGCCGGCGGCGATCAGCAGCATCCAGATCAGGCCGATGGTCTTCTGCGCGTCATTCCCGCCGTGGCCGAGGCTGTACAGCCCGGCCGAGACGAGCTGCAACCGCCGGAACCACCGATCGATGCGTATGGGTGACTTGTGCCGACACACCCAGGCCACGATGACCATCATCAGCGAGCCGAGCAGATAGCCCAGCAGCGGCGACACGATGATGAAGGCCACCGTCTTCCAGATGCCGCCCGCCACCAGCGCCGACGGGCCGGCCTTGGCGACGACGGCACCGGCGATGCCACCGATCAGCGCATGCGAGGAGCTCGACGGGATGCCCCACCACCAGGTGATGAAGTTCCAGGCGATGGCGCCGATCAGCGCACCGAAGACGACGTGATGGTCCACCACGCCCGGCTCGACGATGCCCTTGCCCACGGTGGCCGCGACCTTGAGCTGGAAGATGGCGATGGCGACGACGTTGAAGAAGGCGGCGAACAGCACGGCCTGCTGGGGTTTCAGCACGCCGGTGGAGACGACGGTGGCGATGGAATTGGCCGCGTCGTGGAAGCCGTTCATGAAGTCGAACAGCAGGGCCAGCACGACCAGCAGGGCCACCACCCAGAAGGCGATCTCAGCGGATGCCATGGGGGCCGGTCAGGAGTTTTCGAGGACGATGCCCTCGATCAGATTGGCCACGTCTTCGCAGCGGTCGGAGATGGATTCCAGCTGCTCGTAGATCGCCTTGAGCTTGATCAGCTCACGCACGTCTTCCTGCTCGCGGAACAGGCGCGACATCGCCGCGCGCATGACGCGGTCGGCGTCGGATTCCAGGCGATCGATCTCCTCGCAGGTCTTGAGCGCCGCCTCGGTCGTGGCTGGCTTGCTGAGGTGGGGCAGCAGCGTCACCGCATGCTGCACGCGCTCGCAGCAGCGCACGGACAGCGTGCACAGCTGCAGCACCTGCTCGGGCACGGCGCGCACGTCGTAGAGCGACAGCGTCTCGGAGGAGTCCTGCAGCAGGTCGACGATGTCATCCATCGCGTTGATCAGGCCGTGGATCTGCTCACGGTCGATGGGCGTGATGAAGGTGCGGTGCAGCAGCCGGTTCACTTCGGCCGTGACGCGGTCGGCGGCATGTTCGGCCTTGTCGACCTCGTCCGCATACTGCTGGCGCAGCACCGGGTCGGCATAGTTCTCGATCATTTTCTGGAAGGCGCGCGCGCCTTCCAGGATGAAGCCGCCATGCTCATTGAACAACTCAAAAAAATTGCCCTCACGGGGCAGCAGCTTGCCAAACAGCATGGGCGTCCTTGGGTCTCTCGAAGGGGCGGAGTTTACCGGGCCGTGTCACCCAACCGTCATCAAGACGACCTGAAGATGAAGTAGACGGCCCCCATCAGGCATAACCCTGCCCAGAGGAAATCCAGCTTCAGCGGCTCACCCATGTAGTAGAGGCTGAAGGGCACGAAGACGGCCAGGGTGATGACTTCCTGGGTGATCTTCAGCTGGGCCAGACTGAAGCCGGCGCCATGGCCGATGCGGTTGGCGGGCACTTGCAGCAGGTACTCGAACAGCGCGATGCCCCAGCTGATGAGGGCGGCGATCCACCAGGCCTTGGTCGACAAGCCCTTGAGGTGGCCGTACCAGGCAAAGGTCATGAAGACGTTGGACAGCAGCAGCAGGCCAACGGTCTGCCAGCCGGCGAGGGTCGGAAACATCGTCGTATCTCCAGGTCAGAGGGACAGCGGCCCGAGTCGCTCGATGCGCTGGGCCTGCCAGCCCTCGCCTGCCGCCAGGTGGATCAGCCCCGGCGCGATCTCCAGCAGCGGACGCAGCACGAAGGCGCGCTCGCCCAGGCGGGGGTGGGGCAGCGTCAGGCGGGGCGTATTCAGCGTCAGTTCGTCGTAGAGCAGCAGGTCGAGATCCAGCGTGCGCGGCGCATTGCGATAGGAGCGCTCGCGGCCATGGGCCAGCTCGATGGCCTGCAGGGCGTCCAGTAGTTCAATGGGTAGAAGCGTCGTGTCGAGCGCAGCGACGGCGTTCAGGAAGTCAGGCCCGCCCGCATCCACCGGCGCGCTGCGCCAGGTGCTTGACAGCGCAACGACCTGCGTACCGGGCAGCGCCGCGAGACGCAACGCTGCCTGGGTCAAGCTGGCAGAAAGATTGGCGCCGAGGTTGGCGCCCAGTCCGATGTAGGCGCGCGAACTCACTCGGCGGCAGGCGCGGGCGCTGCGGCGCCCTCGCCGCCTCCGCCCGGCTTGCGGCGGCGTCGGCGGYGCTTCTTGGCCGGCGCATCGTCTGCTGCAGGCTCGGCCTCTTCACCGGCGGGCGCCTCGGGGCGCGGCGCACGCACGACGCGGGGCTGCTTCTGCTGCGTCGCCCGGGCGTCGGCCAGCAGGGCCTGGCGGTCGTCGTCGCTGCCCAGCGCGAAGTCTTCCCACCAGTCGGCCAGCGACGGGTCGATCTCACCGACGTCGGCGCGCAGGCGCAGGAAGTCGAAGCCGGCGCGGTAGCGCGGCTGCTCGATGAGGCTGAACACGCCCGAGCCGCTGCGGCGCTCGAAGCGGGTCTGCATCATCCAGATCTCGCGCATGTCGGCGGCCAGCTTGCCGCGGCCCGAGATGTCGCCGATGCGGGCATCGAAAACGGCATCGATGGCCTGGGCCAGCGCCGGCACGGCCGGCTCGCCGCCATTGCGGATCTTGGTCCAGCGGTCCAGCACCTCGTACCAGAGCATGCAGGCGAGCATGAAGCTGGGGCTGACGCCACGGCCTTCCTGCACGCGGCGGTCGGTGTCTTCAAAAGCCTGGCGCACGAAATTGCCGCGCACGCCCTCATGCAGGTCGCCGGCCCCGGTCAGCATGGCGTCCAGCACGGCGAACACGCCGCGGCCCAGGCCCAGCTTCTTCAGCTGCGCAATGCTGGCCAGGGAATGGCCGGTCTGCAGCAGCTTGATCATCTCGTCGAACAGGCGCGAGGCCGGCACATTGGCCAGCAGCGCCGACGAGGCCTTCACCGGCGCCAGCGTCTTGGGCTCGAGCGTGAAGCCCAGCTTGGCCGCGAAGCGCACGGCGCGGATGATGCGGACCGGATCTTCGCGGTAGCGGGTCTCGGGGTCGCCGATCATGCGCAGCAGCTTGGCCTTGGCGTCCGCCAGGCCGCCGTGATAGTCCACCACCAGCTGGCGCTGCGGGTCGTAGTACATCGCGTTGACGGTGTAGTCGCGGCGGGCGGCATCCTCGATCTGCGGGCCCCAGACGTTGTCGCGCAGCACCCGGCCTTCGGCATCCACGGCATGCGACTTGCCCTCGAGCGCGCTCTTGGAGGTCTTCTCGTTGCCGGCGATGGCTTCGGATTCGGTCGGCAGCGCGCGGAAGGTCGAGACCTCGATGACCTCGTGCTCACGGCCGCGGCCATAGACGACATGGACGATGCGAAAGCGCCGGCCGATGATGAAGGCGCGGCGGAACAGACCCTTGACCTGCTCGGGCGTCGCGTTCGTCGCGACGTCGAAGTCCTTGGGCCGCATGTTCAGCAGCAGGTCGCGCACGGCGCCGCCGACGATATAGGCCTCGAAGCCGGCGTCGGTCAGCGTCTTGACGACCTTGACGGCGCGCTCGTCGAGCAGCTCGGGGTTGATGCCGTGCACTTCGGCCGGCACCTCGACCCGCTTGCCCAGCGGGCTGGTTTTCTTGGGGGCTGCGGCAGGCTTGCCGAGCAGCTTGTCGATGAACTTTTTGATCATGCGAAGAGGTGCAACTGGGGCCAGCCTCGCTCGGCGGCAATCGTGGCGAGCGAGGGGCTGGGATTGGTCGCCACGGGGTGGCTGACGCGTTCGAGCAGCGGGAGATCGTTGGTCGAGTCGCTGTAGAAGCTTACGCGCTCGAAATCGGGCCATTGTGCCCCCAGCCCCCGCAACCAGCTCTCAACACGCGCGATCTTGCCCTCCCGGAAGCTCGGGATGCCGCGGATGGCGCCGGTGTAGCGCTGCTCGGCGTCGCGCTCGAGCTGCACGGCGATGAGGTGCTCGATGCCGAAGGCTTCGGCGATCGGCGCGGTGACGAATTCGTTCGTCGCCGTGACCAGCGCGATCAGGTCGCCGGCGGCACGGTGCTTCTCGACAAGCGCCCTGGCTTCCACGCGTATGGCCGGCTTCATGATCTCGGCCATGAAGCGCTCCCGCATGGCCAGCGCCTCCTCCAGCGGCCGGCTGCGAAAGGCCGAGGTCGCGAAATTGACATAGGCGGGCAGGTCCAGCGTGCCGGCGTTGTACTGGGCGAAGAACTCGTCGTTCTTCGCACCCCAGACCTCACCATCCACCCAGCCCACGTCGACCATGAAGGTGCYGAAGGAGTGATCCGAGTCCACCGGGATCAAGGTCCCGTCCAGGTCAAACAGCGTCAGATTCATAAATCAGGGTCAGAGTCGGTTTTATCTTCGATCGCCTCGTCGGCCAGCATGGTCTTCAACAGCGGCAGCGTCAGCGCGCGTTTGCTGGCCATGGCGAATTCGTCCAGGCGCTCGAGCAAGGCCATCAGGCCCTTGAGATTGCGCTCGAAGCGGGTCAGCAGATAGCTCAGCACCTCGTCGCCGAGCAGCAGGCCGCGGCGGTCGGCTTCGCGGCGCAACACGGCGCGCATCTCGGCCTCGCGCAGGGGCTCGAGGGCGAAGCTCGGCCCCCAGCCCAGCCGCGTGCGCAGGTCTTCGCGCACGGCCAGATCGACGGCGGGCGCATCGGCCGTGGCGACCACCGTGTAGCCC